>JAFXHQ010000093.1 GCA_017536325.1 Bacteroidaceae bacterium | reverse complement strand
GTGTCAGTAGGAGTAGCACCGTTGTTTACCCACCACAAAGCGCGCTCAAAGTTGAGTTCAACCGAAGCTGGGTTTGTGTTAGGGTTGTAGGTACCGATCTTCTCGGTGAACTTTCCATCACGTGGAGCTCTCGAATCTGCAATCACGATAGAGTAGAAGGCATAGTGCTTGTGTCCTCTTCTCTGAAGTCTGATTTTTGTTGCCATTTTCTAATTGATTTTTAATGGATTAATGATTTGAGTCAGCTAATATCCCGTATTAGCGGTGCAAAGGTAATACATTTTTGCATAACTTGTTTGTTTTTTGGCGATTATTTTTGCAAAAAGGTTGCAAATGTTACTGCAATTTTTGTATAAGTAATTTCATAAAATTCATTAATACATCCCATGGCAAGCCTTGCTCACTTCTTCCTATTTTCTTCCAATTCCTCTTCGTTAAAGAATAACTTGTTTGCTTCCGTGGACGAGAAATCTTCGCGGGCTATGCGCAGGAATACTCTTTCGCGTCCTTCCTTCATTCTTCTCGACATCTCCACGGTTCCTCTCTCAGTTGCTTCAAAATTGAGGGTGTTGCCGATGGCAAGGCTTTCGCCTACCTCTTCGGCATTCTGGTTGGCACCCATGTAGGCAAATACCCATCCCTCGCCCTTAAGCTTTTCGACAAGTGACTTTATGTCCGCTCTGCGGTACTCTCTCGACGAGTTTTCGTATCCGTCGGTAACAATGGTTACCAGTACCTTGTCCTGCATTGATACTCTCTTGCGCAGGTTACTTATTGATGAGCCCATGGCATCATACAATGCTGTGCAGCATCTTGGATGGTAGTCATTCATCTCAATGTCGTTTATCATGTCGATAGGTGCGCATTCGAACATGGTTCTTGTGTAGTCGTTGAACGTTACGAATGTGACATAGTGTTCTTGCTCCTCGTATCTCCTTTGTGCATGGCGTATGCTTTGCAGGCTTTCGTTTATGCTGTCAACAGCAGCTTTTTTAATACTCTCCATTGAACCGCTCTCGTCGAGGATGATAAGGTTAAAAATCTTGTTTCTCATAATCAATAGTTTTTAGTGGTTATTACTGTTTGTGCTACAAAAGTAGTTGTAGGAAAATTGTTACGTGCATTTATTTGCTCTGCAAGGCTTGCAGAGGATTCCCTGAATATAAAAATGTGCTGTTGTTTTTTTTGAAATCCGATACTATAGGTTTATATTTGTGGTAAAGATTCTGCTTATGAAACACACAATAAGGAACATCGGGTGGAAGACTGTAGAGGATTGTGGCATAGACACCGGCCAATTTATATACATGGAGCGGGAATATCATCCTGTGTTGAATGGATTTATAATGGATAGCCTGGCATTTATCGAGGATGAGTTCAGTTTCCGCAGCCTCCGTTTTGTCTATCTGCCCGAAATGGCTAAGGCAATAGCAGGGCAGGAGTATCTCGATTATATAGTACCTACCGGCGAGCGGAGAGAACTGTTTACTACTGCCGATGCGTTCGATATCTTGTTCGGCGGTGTAGAGGACATGCCGTGCAGGCCGTTCCTGATGTGCTGTAGCGGCAATGGAGCAGGTGCAAGGCTCGAAATTTGGGAGTTCGAGAGTGACGATTCCAAATCTATAAGGAACGAGTTTCTTCAATTCATTGTACAATTGGACGATGCAAAAGAGGGGGAAGGGGCGCGTAGCATATTCAGCTTAGATGAGATTAAAGTAGAGCGGCACCACGATGTGGAATGCACTCAGATTCCGAAGTTCGATTGTATTAAGGAATCTAATGCGGAATGTCGTGTGGAATCTCCACTTCCATCGATAGATGAGCGCAAGCCGGTGTGCAGTTCTCCCGAAAGAGAAACAGAAGAGAATGACGAGAAAAAGCGTGCAGGCGGCAAAATGTTCGGCATGTTTGTTCCCCAAAAAACATTTTACCTGGATGCAGAATCGGACGAAGGCGACATTTGTGTAGAGAAGGAACTATCCTTTGACTCAATCCCTGCAACTTTGCCCATAAAAGTGCAGTGGGAGACAAACGTGAAGAATGTAGGTGCCGATGCTCTGTTCAACGACATAATGGCATCGGACCAGTACATTGAGGCTACCAACAAGATATATGAAGGTATAAAGCAACTGCACAAGTTGGGTATCGGCAACCTGGTTATACGCAGTATTGCCGGTCCCGGCAATCTGCTCAGCCGCATGCACATCGATGATGACTACAATATAACGTTGCCCGATTACAACAATATGACGATTGATATGGCACCGATGACAAAGGCACTGTACTTGTTGTTCCTGCGCCACGAGGAGGGTATAGCATTCAAGGATTTGCCCGATTACCGGAGAGAACTCATTGCACTGTACTGGGATCTCATCGAGAGCGACGATGAAGAGACTGTTCTGGCTACGGTAGAGCGTGTGACCGACCCGTTCAACAACGACATAAACGTGCACTGTTCGCGCATAAAGGCCGCATTTACACTAAAGTTCGAGAATGCCCTTGCAAGCAACTACTACATTTATGGCAAGAGAGGCGAGGCCAAAAGAATATCACTGCCACGCGAGCTGGTGGAGTGGTGCTGATGCGGCACACGGCAAAGGACAAATGTGCCGACACGCAATAAAAATCCTCTTTTATTTTGCTATTGGATAAATTGTATTAAATTTGCGATAATTTAGATAACAACAACTTATAACATTATAAACTTACTAAAATGAAAATCCTTTTAACTGGTGGTGCTGGTTTCATTGGAAGCCACACTTTGATTGAGCTCACAGAAGCCGGTCACGAGGCTGTAGTTGTTGACAACCTTGACAACTCATCTCCAATCTCGCTCAAGCGAGTAGCCAAGATTATTGGCAAGGAAGTTCCTTTCTACAAGGTTGACATACGCGACCGTGAGGGCTTGCAGAAGGTATTCGATGAGCACAAGTTCGATGCATGTATCCACTTTGCCGGTCTCAAGGCTGTCGGTGAGAGCTGCGCAAAGCCACTCGAGTACTACGAGAACAACATGAACGGTACATTCGTGCTTGCCGATGTAATGCGCAAGAACGGATGCAAGAACATGATTTTCTCTTCAAGTGCAACAGTTTATGGCGACCCGGCTATCATTCCTATCACTGAGGAGTGTCCCAAGGGCCACTGCACAAACCCTTATGGCCAGACAAAGTCTATGCTCGAGGAGGTTCTTATGGACATTCAGAAGGCCGATAACGAGTGGAACATCGTTCTCTTGCGTTACTTCAACCCAATAGGTGCACACAAGAGCGGTACTATCGGTGAGAACCCCAACGGTATCCCTAACAACCTGATGCCTTACATCACACAGACAGCAGTAGGCAAGCGTGCCGAGCTCGGTGTATTCGGTAACGACTATGATACACACGACGGTACAGGCGTACGCGACTACATCCACGTTGTCGATCTTGCACGTGCTCACGTTGCTGCCCTCAAGGCTATCGTTGAGAAGAAGGGTATAGCAATCTACAACATCGGTACAGGCCACGGTTACTCAGTGCTCGACGTTGTTAAGGCATTCGAGAAGGCTAACGGTGTTCCCGTTCCTTATGCTATCAAGCCACGCCGTCCGGGTGACATCGCTACATGCTACTGTAACCCCGCAAAGGCAGAGGC
>JAFXHQ010000092.1 GCA_017536325.1 Bacteroidaceae bacterium | reverse complement strand
TATTCCTCTTCTCGATACAGATATGGGTGCTGTACGTGCAAATGCCTACGATATGGTCATCAACGGTGTAGAAGTAGGCGGCGGTTCAATACGTATTTACGACAGCGAACTACAGAACAAGATGTTCGAGCTTCTTGGCTTCACTCCCGAACGTGCACAGCAGCAGTTCGGCTGGTTGCTCGATGCCTTCAAGTACGGTGCGCCTCCTCATGGCGGCCTTGCTTACGGTCTCGACCGTTGGGTGAGCCTATTTGCAGGTCTCGATTCAATACGCGACTGTATTGCGTTCCCGAAGAACAATTCAGGCCGTGATACAATGATTGATGCGCCTTCTGTTCTTGAACCTGCACAACTCGACGAACTCAATATCGTAGTAGATATAAAGGAGAATTGATAAGCGATTAAAAAGCTAAACTACTGCGTTACGCTTGTTTTTGACGTGAGTCATTTAGGGATACTAAACTCCCCACATCAAAAACTACGCAAGCCGGTTGCCTTTGGCGAGCCTTGGCTGCACTCGTTACGAAATGCTAAAGCAAGCTTTACATTTCACTCGTTTGCACAAGCCTTGTATTTTACCTTTTTATCTCACTTATCTGATATATGTGATATTGATTTGGTATAAGCGATTAAAGAGCTAAATCATTGCGTTACGCTTGTTTTGAAATCCTCGTTTACTTTTAAGTAAATAGCGTTTCCTAAAGTTTCGAAAGATTAGCTATTAACATAAAAAATATCCGACACAAAAGTGCCGGATATTTTTTATGCGTTATTTAAGGCTTTATTTCAAATTCTCCTTGAAGAACTCTGCAATCTTCTCGAACAGGTGGTAACGAGTATTGCTTCCGTAGTATATGCTGTGATTGCTGTCGGTGTAGATTGCAGTCTCGAACTTCTTGCCGGCCTGTGTCAAAGCATATGTGTAGTTTATCATGTTACGGAGATGTACATTGTCATCGGCAGTTCCGTGTACGAGGAGCAGGTGACCGTTGAGTTTGCTTGCGTTTACAATAGCCGAGCCTGCATCGTAACCATCCTTATTCTCCTTTGGAGTGCGCATATAACGCTCTGTATATACGGTATCGTAGAAACGCCAGTCGGTAGGTGCGGCAACGGCAACACCGGCCTTGAAGACTGCCTCATCCTGGCTCATGGACATAAGGGTGTTGTAACCGCCGAAACTCCAGCCCCAGATACCGATATTATTCTCATCAACGTATGGTAATGTACCAAGATATTTTGCAGCCTCTACCTGATCGGCAGGCTCGTACTTTCCTATGTTAAGGTATGTACATTTGCCGAATTCGGTTCCACGGCCGCCTGTACCACGGCCATCGACACATACCATAATGAAGCCCTCACCTGCCATGTAGCTCTCGAACATGGCATTGCTGTAGTTTCCGATATACCAGTTGTCGGTAACCTGCTGCGAATATGGGCCGCTGTACTGGAACATTATAACCGGATATTTCCTGCTTGCATCGAAATCGGCCGGCTTGATCATCCAGCCATTGAGTTCCACGCCATCGCTGGTCTTGAATGTAAAGAACTCCTTCGACGGCATATCGTACTTCTCGAGTGCAGCCTTCAGTTCCTTGTTGTCGATAAGAGTTTTCAGCACCTTGCCGCTATTGTCGTTTGCTGTTACGATGTGCGGTGTGTTGATGCTTGAATATGTATTTATGAAATACTTCATTCCTTTGCTGAATACGGCACTGTTGCTGCCATCTTTTTTGCTCAGCCTTGTCTTCTTGCCTTTGGCATTTACCTTATACACATTCTCGCGGAGAGGACTTCCTTCATTGCTTGAGTAATAGAATTCATTGTTCTTGCTGTCCCAACCGTAGAAGTGCATGACCTCGAAATCACCCTTTGTTACCGGGCGCACAAGTTCTCCATTGAGTGTGTATAGATAGAGGTGGTTGTAACCGCTGCGTTCGCTATGCATTACAAAATGATTGTCGAAGAAATGGATGTCGGAATATACCTTCTCGTTAAGGTAAGTATCGCTTTTCTCGCGTAGAATGGTCTTGCTTGTTCCCGAACGCGGATTCACGGCCTGTATCTCCATCTCGCTCTGATGGCGGTTGAGAGTGAGCACAGCAAGTACATCGGGGTTCTTTGTGAACTTGATGCGTGGGATATATCCCTCCTCGGGGATGTTTACATTGAGTTTTCGTGTAACCTTGCTCTTTATATCGAAAGAGTGAACGGATATCTTTGCATTCGCAGCTCCGGCAACAGGGTACTTGAAGCTGTATGGAGTACAGAAGTCCATATATTCATCGTTGGACTGTGCAGTTGTGTACATAGGCATATCGTACATCATCACATCGCTCTCGTCATACTTTATATATGCGATCATCTTGCTGTCTGCGCTGAAGTCATATGAACAGTTTGTCATGAACTCCTCCTCGTTTACCCAGTCGGGGATACCGTTGATTATCTTGCGGAATTCACCGTCCTTTGTTATCTGTGACTCTGCATTGTCGTACAGCAGTTTTACAAGGAATATGTTGTTGTCGCGTACAAATGCTATCATTGTTCCGTCGGGGGAGAACTTCGGTACCTGCTGCGCACCGTTCTGTGACAGAGGCTCAACCTTGTTGTTCTTGCGGTTGTATATATAGTGTTCCGCAGTGAAAGAGTTGCGGTAGATACCACGTGTCCTGGTTTGCAGAAGAATCTGTTTCTCATCGGGAGAGAACTGGTAGCCGTCGATTCTTCTCTCTTTGAATTCACGTGCGGTTGCCGCATTGAATAGTGTATCGACAATTTCGCCGTTCTTGAATGAACCCTTAAGGATGAGTGTACGGTCATCACTCATACGTGCAAAATGCACACCGTCGGCCATTGGCTGTATTGCGGCATAAGTCCGTGGCCAGAAACTGCCATACATGACATCGCGCAATGTCACCTTGTCACCTGCAACGGCCGATAATGCCATTGCCATGAATGTAAATAATGAAAATAGATGTTTCATAATGGTTTATTTTGTTTAGTTTTTATCTTTCATCTTTGGTTTCGCTCACTCGCATCTTTGCTCTTTCATCTTTGCTCTTTCATCTTCCTTGTACCACGAGGCATACATTATATAGTCGTTGGCAATGCGTTCGACAATATCCTTCTGTTGCTCCTTGCTTACCTCCTTTATCTTCTTTGCCGGTACACCGGCATATATCCAGCCGCCTTCTACACGCATGCCCGATGTGACAAGGGCATTGGCTGCTACTATTGCGCCACTCTCTACAACGGCATTGTCGAGCACAGTTGCTCCCATGCCTATGAGGCAGTTGTCTTCTATAGTGGCTCCATGGATGGTGGCATTATGCCCAATGGAAACATTGTCGCCTATCACACTCTTTGAACGTTGGTACAGGGTGTGTACTACAGCACCGTCCTGTATATTTACATTGTTGCCGATGATGATTGTATTCACATCGCCACGCAGAACTGTACCGTACCAGATAGAGCAGTTGTCACCCATGGTTACATCTCCTATTACTACAGCTGTCTCGGCAAGAAAACAGTTGTTCCCAATCTGGGGTGTGAGCCCTCGCACTTCCTTTATTATTGCCATAATATCTTACTTTTTACTCTCCTGTCCACCATTATTTTTTCTTGGTCTGCGGTAATGACGGCGGTTGTTGCGTTTTTTCTTTACTTCGACATTGGTTGATGCATTAGCATCGGCTACCGGTTGTACAGTTCTCTTCTCCTCCTTTACTCTCTTCTCGCCGGTGGACTTGGATTTACGGCCATGCCCACGGTGTGTTGCTCGGTTGCCATTCTTCCCGCCACGGCCTTTTTGGCTTTTTTTCTTAGGCTCATAGGGCGGTGTATCACCAAATTCGGCAGGAATCTCCATCTTGGGTATCTCCTGCTCAATGAAATCCTCGATACGTTTGAAGTACTCCTGGTCCTCTTCGGATACGAGGGTTATGGCACGCCCCTTTGTGCCGGCACGTGCTGTACGTCCAATACGGTGTATGTAATCGTCACAGTCACGCGGAACATCGTAGTTGATGACTATGCGTATGTCGTCGATATCTATTCCTCGCGCCAGAATATCAGTTGCCACAATCATATCTATCTTGCGGCTCTTGTACTGGTACATAATATCGTCGCGTTCGCTCTGCGAGAGGTCGCTGTGCATCTCGCCCACATTGAAGCCATGCTTCCTCATGATACGGGCAATTTCCTTGACCTTTGTCTTGCGGGATGCAAAAAGTATAACTCTCTCGCTGCTCTCGTCATCGAAAATGCTGTTTATGATTCCGAGCTTCTGCCCTTCGTAGCACACATAGGCTTGTTGCGTTATGCCATCGGCAGGTTTTGCCAGTGCCAGTGTAACCTGCAAGGGGTCAGTAAGGAGATCACTGGCCAGTTTGCGTATCTCTTGTGGCATGGTTGCCGAAAATAACATTGTCTGTCTCTCCTTAGGCAACTGCTTGGCAATGGTCATGATGTCGTTATAGAATCCCATATCGAGCATCCGGTCGGCCTCGTCCAATATAAAGAATGATACTTTAGAAAGGTCTATATTACCCAGAGTTATGTGGCTTATAAGCCTACCCGGAGTAGCAACAATTATGTCGGCACCTTTTGCCATGCCTCGCAACTCCTGCTCGTAACGCTGTCCGTCATTTCCGCCATACACGGCAACACTCGATACCTGCATGAAGTAGGTGAAGCCTTCGAGCTGACGGTCAATCTGCTGTGCGAGTTCACGGGTAGGAGCCATGATGACACAGTTTATTTCATCTTCGGGATACCCGCCTTTACACAGGTTGTTAAGCACAGGCAACAGGTAAGCAGCTGTCTTGCCGGTACCGGTCTGTGCTACACCTATAAGGTCACGGCCATCCATAAGAGGTTGCAATGTCTGTTCCTGGATAGGTGTACATTTCTCGAAACGCATTGCATCGAGTGCGTCGAGTATCTCATCTTCAAAATCAAATTCGTCGAAATACATATATCTTATTCTGTTTTATCTTGGTGCCCTCCTGTAGAGATATATGGCAATCAATGTATAGAGGACATTCGGTATCCACACTGCCACCACTACGGGCATCTGTTCGGAAGGCCGATGATATTGTCTGGAACATGATGTATGAGAAGCTCAGTGCAAGACCTATTCCGAGCGACAATCCCATTCCTCCCTTTCTCTTGCGTGACGAGAGTGAGGCACCGATTACCGTAAGTATGAATGCGGCAAAGGACATGGCTATGCGCTTGTGGTATTCAACCTCAAAGGTCTTTATATTGCCCATGCCTCTATCCTTCTGCTTGTCTATGTATTCACCCAGTTCGGGACTCGCCATTGTTTCCTGCACACCTTCTGAAATGAGGAAATCACTGGGCTCAATAGGTATTATGGTATCGAGCGGTTCCCTGTTGTCGGAACGTATGATTTCAACATCGTTCTTCATCTCCCTTATCACCCAACGGCGTGCTGTCCAGGTATATGGTTTGTCGGGATTGTATGTCACCGTGGATGCCGTCAAGCGTGAAACAAGCTTCTTCTCCTCGAAACTGTCGAGCGAGAAACGCCAACCCATATTGTTACGGCTCTCAAATCGTTCAATGTAGGCAATCGTATTGTCATCGACCTTTATCTGCACATTGCTTGCCGACTCCACCTTGTCCTTTCGTTTATGTTTCTGCTCGAATTCGAGTCGAGTGGCGTTCCCGTCAGGAATTATATATGCACTCAAAACGAAAGTCATTATGGCTATTATTCCTGCCGATATCATGTAGGGCTTCATAAGTCGTCTGAAACTTACTCCCGATGCGAACATGGCAATTATCTCAGAGTTGTCGGCAAGCTTGGAGGTGAAATATATTACCTATATAAAGACGAACAGGGCACTGAACGTGTTGGCATAGTATGGTGCCAGATTCAGATAATAATCGAAGATTATTTCATTCATCGTAGCATTAGAGTTGACGAATTTGTCAATCTTCTCGTTGTAGTCAAATACTACAATGACTATTATTATGAGTGCCAGGGAGAAGAAATATGTTCCCAGGAACTTCTTGATGATATATCGGTCCAGCTTCTGTAGCTTAAAACAATTCGGCCATTTCATTACAAATGCGGTATGTGTGTTTTATGACGTGTATTTTTCATTAGCAGGAATGCAAGATACATTAAAGTCTTCTTGTAACCTCTTCGAGCATATTCTTTTTCCAGCTTGCATAGTCATCGGAAAGTATATGCTTACGCGCCTCTTGTGTGAGCCACACGTAGAAGGCAAGATTATGTATCGATGCAATCTCAAGAGCAAGCAACTCCTGTGCCACAAAGAGGTGACGCAAGTATGCCTTGCTGTACAATGTATCTACAAAGGATGCACCATCCTCCTCAATTGGCGAGAAATCGAATTTCCATTTCTCGTTGCGCATGTTCATTATGCCGTGTTTGGTAAAGAGCATTGCATTCCTTCCGTTGCGTGTAGGCATAACGCAATCGAACATATCGACTCCACGTTCGATGGCCTCAAGGATATTGGCAGGTGTACCAACACCCATGAGGTATCGAGGCTTGTCGGTAGGCAGAATCTCGTTCACGACCTCAATCATCTCATACATCTTTTCGGCCGGTTCGCCCACCGCAAGACCGCCGATGGCATTGCCGGCAGCACCTTTCTCGGCTATATACTCTGCCGAACGACGCCTCAAGTCGGGATAGACACATCCCTGGACAATAGGGAAGAGTTGCTGCTCATACCCATACATGGGTTCTGTAACTGCAAGACGGTCTATGCAACGGTCCAGCCAACGATGGGTTCTCTCCATAGACTTCTTGGCATAGTCATAATCGGCTGTTCCCGGCGTGCATTCGTCAAATGCCATTATGATGTCGGCACCGATGGTGCGTTCAATATCCATGACACTCTCGGGCGAGAAGAAGTGCTTTGAACCGTCGATGTGAGAACGGAATTCCACGCCCTCTTCACTCATCTTGCGTATATCCTTCAACGAGAATACCTGAAAACCGCCGCTGTCGGTTAGGATAGGGCGGTCCCATGCGTTGAACTTGTGGAGTCCGCCGGCCTTCTTAAGCGTGTCGAGCCCGGGGCGAAGATAGAGATGATAGGTGTTGCCCAGGATTATCTGCGCCTTTATATCATCCTTGAGATGCGGTATCTGCACTCCTTTTACGGAGCCCACTGTACCTACAGGCATGAAGATTGGAGTCTTTATCTCGCCATGGTCAGTAGTGAGTATTCCTGCACGGGCCTTGCTGCCGCTATCGGTATGTAACAGTTCGAATTTCACTTTTATGCCATCAGATTAATAGGGTTCTTTACTTTCTTGTCGAGCAGCGCAATCTCCAATACCTCCTTTACGTCATTCACATAGTGGAACGTGAGTCCTTCGATATATATATCGGGAATAGCCTCTATGTTGCGTCTGTTCTCCTCACAAATGATAATCTCGCTTATTCCGGCACGCTTTGCAGCAAGAATCTTCTCCTTGATACCGCCAACAGGCAGCACCTTGCCCCTTAAGGTTATCTCACCTGTCATTGCAAGGTTAGGCTTTACACGCCTCTGGGTAAGGGCCGATGCAAGAGCTGTAGCCATTGTTATTCCGGCAGATGGTCCGTCCTTCGGTATAGCACCCTCGGGGACATGAAGATGAATATTCCATTTCTCGAACACTTCGTACGGGATACCTATCCGGTCGGCATGGGACTTTATATATTCAAGTGCAAGCATGGCCGATTCCTTCATTACATCACCGAGGTTGCCGGTAAGGGTCATCTTCTCTCCTTTGCCACGGCTTAGGCTTGTCTCGATAAAAAGAATTTCACCGCCAACGGCAGTCCATGCAAGTCCTGTAACCACACCGGCATATTCATTACCTTGATATTTATCCCTTGAATATTCCTTCACGCCAAGCAGTTCATTGAGATCGGTCGGCTTTATGTTTGTCGTACCGAGCTCGCCTGTTGTTGCCTTGCGGCATGCCAGCTTGCGGAATATCTTGCCGATCTTCTTCTCGAGTGATCTCACTCCCGACTCACGGGTATAATCCTCCACAATACGCTCAAGAGCAGCCTTGCTTATGCTTATCTTCTCGCTTGCAATACCATTGGCTTCCTTCTCTTTAGGTACAAGGTGACGTTTGGCAATCTCGATTTTCTCCTCGGTGAGATAGCCGCTGACTTCAATGAGTTCCATTCTGTCGAGCAACGGTGCCGGGATGTTGGCAAGATTGTTTGCAGTTGCTATGAACATCACCTTTGAAAGGTCATAGTCGATATCGAGGAAGTTATCGTGGAACGAATGGTTCTGTTCCGGGTCGAGGACCTCGAGCAGAGCCGATGAGGGATCGCCATGCATTGAAGCCTGGCCAACTTTGTCTATTTCATCCAAGATAAAGACCGGATTGTCAGTACCTGCCTTTACAAGATTCTTGAGGATACGTCCCGGCATGGCTCCTACATATGTCCTGCGGTGTCCGCGTATCTCCGACTCGTCATGCATGCCACCGAGTGAAACACGCACATATTTGCGTTTGAGAGCCTCCGCTATAGACTTGCCGAGCGAAGTCTTTCCAACCCCTGGAGGACCATAAAGACACAGAATAGGCGATTTAAGGTCGCCGCGCATCTTTATTACAGCAAGGTGTTCAAGAATTCTTTCCTTAACCTTTTCCAACCCATAATGGTCTTTGTCAAGCACTTTCTGCGCCCTGGTCATGTCCAGATTATCCTTGGTGCAGTCGCCCCACGGAAGGCTTACAAAAAGCTGAAGATAATTCAACTGCACATGATAGTCGGGGGTCTGCGGATTTATGCGTTCGAGCTTTGCAACCTCCTTTTTGAAAGTTTCGGCTACAGCCTTGCTCCATTTTTTCTTCTCTCCTTTGTTAAGCAGGAGCGTTGTATCCTGTTCAGGAGAATTGCCGAGCTCTTCCTGTATGGATTTCATCTGCTGTTGCAGATAGTACTCGCGTTGCTGTTTGTCAATCTCCCTGTTAGTCCTCTTGTTTATGAGTTCTTTAATGTTAATGAACTGAAGGTCATTATTCATTATAGTAAGAAGGTGATATGCACGCTCCATTATAGAATCTTCAAACAGGAGCGACAGCTTGTCGGGGAGAGGCTTGACAATGTTTGCGCATAGGAAATTCACCAGCTGTGAACCGTCCTTGTGGTTTGACATGGCATACAAGGCATCTTGATGTCCTTCTTTTGACTTGAAGATTCTTGTAGCTGACTCCCTGCATGTTTCCATCAGCAGCTTTGCTTCGGGATCATCAGGTATCTCAATATCATGCACGGGTACTACAGCACCTGTAAGATAAGGCTCCGTGCTCTTCAATTCCGTAAGGCGCATTTTCTGAATGCCATGTACGATTACCGTTACCGACTTGTCGGGCATATCGAGAACCTTTACGATTCTGGCAACAGTACCAATCTCGTACAGGTCATGCAACTCTGGTTCGTCTATATTGGGGTCCTTCTGGCACACGACGCCAATGATCCCGTTCTGCTCTACTTCCTTGATAAGTTTGAGCGAAGAGTCGCGCCCTACAGAGATGGGAAGTACCGTCGAGGGAAAGAGTATCATGTTGCGAAGCGGCAGAATAGGCAACACCTCTCCTGCAGCTGCAATCATATTGCTGTCATCATCCTGAAAACTTGCTATAACAGCTATACTTTCATTGTCATAGCCATCTCCATCGAAAATCTTAAAAGATCCTTTCTTTTTTCTTGCCATTATATATCCATTCTTTGCTCCTGCTGGCAGGAATTATATTTACTGTATATCTTTGCGAAGATACTACAAAATGCCGATATTCCGAAATGTTTTCGCCTTATTTAATAAATATACTGATAATAATATTATATCGGCCACAACCGACAATGTTAACGAATTTAAAAAGAAATCTTTTTTCTCTCGCATATTTGTACTAAATTCGCATCGGACAAGACAAAACTGGATTACAACGTGGACTCAAAGAAAAAGATACTGTTTCTCATAAATCCCAAATCGGGAGTGCAGAGCAAGAAGAAGGTTCCTCAACAGATAGAGAAATATATAGACAAGCACAAATACGACTATTCAATAGAATACACACAATATGCCGGGCATGCTTGTGAGCTGGCAAAGAATGCCGTAGAGCGAGGTGTGGATGTTGTCGTTGCTGTGGGTGGCGATGGCACTATAAACGAAGTAGGGCGTACTATAATACATACCCGCACCGCGATGGGAGTGATACCTTGCGGTTCCGGCAATGGTTTCGCTCGCCATCTTGGCATACCCATGAATATAAAGAAGTCGATAGAATTCATCAATAATGCAGAACCGGTAGTCATCGACTACGGCAAAATCAACGGTAACCCATTCTTCTGCTCATGCGGAGTCGGTTTCGATGCGCTTGTCAGCTACGATTTCTCCAAAGGCAACAAACGCGGTTTTTTCAGCTATATAAAAAAGTCGCTTGCCGATTGGGTAAAATACAAGCCCGAAACATACGAAGTTGAACTGGAGGGTACCAACCGTACCTGCAAGGCCTTCGTAATAGCTTGCGGCAATGCCTCACAGTATGGCAACAACGCATACATAGCACCATACGCATCCATGCGTGACGGCCTGTTGAGCGTTTCCGTGCTAGGGCCGTTCACTACATTGGAAGTGCCAATACTTGCTGCCCACCTCTTCAGGAACACAATAGACAAGAACAGGCATATGAAAACATATGCATCACGATGGGTAAAGATAAAGAGAGAGAAAGAAGGACCCGCGCATTACGACGGCGAGCCCACATTGATGGATGCGGAACTGCTCATAGAGATAGTGCCTGACGGCTTGAACGTGCTTGCACTCCCGGGATGGGACGGTACCTGCGCTCCAGTGCCGGTACTCAAACAGGTGTATGATATGGTTGCCGGCAGTGTGGGTTGAAACTGAAAGTTAAAAACCGGAAACTGCGGGCTGCGGGGTTAAAGGTGTTGTGCTTTATGGATTCTTAACGTACACTGTGGGCAATAGAGTGGTGCCGTATGGCGGGTATGCTTGAATTGTGCCGTTTTTGGTCAAAAAATCATTACATTATTTTTAGATAGAAGTCGCGCAGTATCTCCTGCGCTTCTTCGCTATATACCCCCGGAGAGTCTTCGAGAACAAGAGTGCCGTTTTCTGCCTCTGCAACTTTTTCCCGACAGAACTCCACCATGACTCTCTTGGGATTTTTTCTTGGAGTTGTCTTTACAAATGTAGTACGGGAAGGGTAGAATCCAAACTCAGCCGCAGATGACTGCCACTCCTTAAGAATATCGCAGGGGATTATCACAGAAACTTTTCCGTCGGGTGTCAACAACCTCGCCGCAGAACTGAAGAAGCCGTCGCTTCCAAGGCTGTCGCTATGCCGGGCAAGTGTCCGTGATAGATCATCGCATTTCAGACTGTTCACAAAATAAGGAGGGTTGCTTACGATGGTATCAAAAAGTTCGTCCGGCATATATGCAAGCAGATTCTCTTCGATAATTTCTATACGGTCATTCCATGAAGAATTCTTTACATTTACTTTTGCCTGAAGAACTGCGTCAGAATCAATCTCGATACCGGTGACATGTGCATTGCTGCGTTGTGCTGCCATTATGGCTATAAGGCCGCTGCCTGTACCAACATCGAGTATGCGACGACTCTGCGAGCAGTCGAACCACCCGCCGAGCAGACATCCGTCGGTGCCTACCTTCATTGCACACTTCTCCTGTTCTATAGTAAACCGCTTGAACCTGAAATAGTTGTTTGACATCTTTATTCTATGAAAAAAGAGGCCGAAAGCCTCTTTTGAGCCGAGTCGGGGACTCGAACCCCGGACCTACTCATTACGAATGAGTTGCTCTACCAACTGAGCTAATTCGGCAAGTTATCACTAATTCAGCGTTGTTTGCGTTGGTAATCGTAGTGATGGTTGAACCTTTCACCTTTCCCCAGACCTACACCTTATTCATCTTTTGGACGAATGAGTTGCTCTACCAACTGAGCTAATTTTGCATTTGGTGTTTCACTGTGCAAAGATAGCCATAAATTGAAACAGACAAAAATTTTCAGGACCTTTTCTTGCCCATACCGCCAATTGTTTCTGCTTTGCCGTTCCAGCAAAGTTTTACTTCGGCAGTTTTGACAACAAATCCGGAATTACCCAATGGAAGTATCATCAACTTATCCTTACCCGATTCGCCGGTACCGAAATCAAAATCGCCGGGAGAATCAAAAGTCACATGGTATTCACCGGCAAACCCAAGACGGCTGTAGAATACACGCAAACCCTCATCGGCCGGAATGGTCACCAAAGCACAATATCCCTGTTCTCGCGCAACATTGATTGCCTTGCGGAGCAGGAATGTCGCAAATCCTTTTCCGCGTTCTTCCTGTGCGGTCGCTACTGCATATATATAGCCTACATTTTTGCCTTCCATAGAAAATGGCAATATATAAAGCATAGACAACACCCTGCCGGATTCTTCAACAAAAAGCACTCTTTCGGAAGAGCAGAAAGTATCAAAGAAATTATCAACAAACTCTTCGCTGTCGCCGAACGACTCTACCCATAACTTTTTCAGGCCACATCTCGTTTCTTCGCTGCACATATCCTATATCTTGTCCGGCAAATATAACACAAAGTTTAATGTCTTGCAGTTTCTGAAAAAGATTTTTTGATTCTCGGGGATTTTTACTATCTTCGCCAAAGTACTGAATAAAAAATATCAATTATGGAAGTAAAGAAATATATTCTGGAAAACGAGGAGCGTTTTCTAAAGGAATTGGAGTCTTTGATTGTGATTCCCAGTATCAGTGCCAAAACCGAACATAAAGGCGACATCGTTGCCTGCGCCGAAAGATGGAAGCAGCTGCTTATTGAAGCAGGAGCTGACAGGGCAGAGGTGATGCCATCCACCGGCAATCCGCTTGTCTATGGCGAAAAGGTTGTTGACCCCGCAGCACCCACAGTGCTTGTCTATTCGCACTACGATGTGATGCCTGCCGAACCGCTTGAGTTGTGGAACAGCAACCCCTTTGAGATGGTCGTTAAGGACGGCCGCATATGGGCACGCGGAGCCGATGACGATAAAGGACAGGCAATGATACAGGCCAAGGCTTTCGAGTATATGGTAAAGAAAGGACTTCTCAAACATAATGTAAAATTCATCTTCGAGGGCGAGGAGGAGATTGGCTCGCCAAGTCTGAATGCATTCCTTAAAGAGAATAAGGAACTTTTGAAGGCCGACATAATTCTGGTAAGCGACACAAGCATGATAGGAGCCGAGCTTCCTTCACTTACAACAGGCTTGCGTGGCCTTGCATATTGGGAAGTTGAGGTTACAGGCCCCAACCGTGACCTACATTCGGGTCACTTCGGCGGAGCAGTTGCCAATCCAATAAACGTGCTTTGCGAGATGATCGCGAAGATGACCGATGCCGATGGCCGCATAACAATCCCCGGTTTCTATGACGATGTAGAAGAACTTTCAAAGGAAGAGCGCGACATGCTTGCGTCAATTCCGTTTGACGAAGAAAAATACAAAGCTGCAATTGATGTCAATGCTCTGCGTGGCGAAAAAGGGTATTCAACCCTTGAACGCAACAGCTGTCGCCCGTCGTTCGATGTGTGTGGAATTTGGGGCGGTTACACAGGTGAGGGCAGCAAGACAGTGCTTCCGTCAAAGGCCTATGCGAAGGTCTCTTGCCGCCTTGTAGCTCATCAGGACCATGAGAAGATTTCAAAGATGTTTGTCGATTACTTCTCGTCACTCGCTCCCGATTGCGTAAAGGTAAAGATTACCCCAATGCATGGTGGCCAGGGTTATGTATGCCCAATCACCCTGCCTGCATACAAGGCTGCTGAAGCAGGCTTTGAGAAGGCTTTCGGCAAGAAGCCCCTTGCTGTGCGACGTGGCGGAAGCATTCCTATTATTAGTGACTTTGAGAAAATACTGGGCGTAAAAACCGTACTTATGGGATTCGGCCTCGAGAGTGATGCAATCCATTCACCGAACGAGAACTTCAACCTAGACATTTTCCGCAAGGGAATTGAAGCCGTGGTTGAGTTCCATAAGAATTACAAAAGGTAAACCGGCAATTGTCGTTATACAGAAAGCACCGGACCGCCGAAAGCGCAGTCCGATGCTTTTTTACGCAAAAAACTGTTTTCATCCGCACGTATATATTTATTTTTTTATTATCTTCGCACAGTATTTGAGAAAACAACCCGATATGAGATGCAAGGTGTATAAAAGCATTGTGGCTACGGACTATAAAAAGTATTCCGTCGGCAATTCTGCCCCCTTGTTTTTCGTTATTGGTTTTAATTTTATATAGTTTTATTACAGTCGTTTCGTTTGGAACGACTTTTTTTGTATATTAGCGGAAAATATTTTTATTTTCATGGAACCTCTATTACATGAATGTGGTGTTGCGATGATTCGCCTTCGTAAGCCTTTGGGATATTACCAGGAGAAATATGGTACTTGGGCATACGGTATGAACAAACTGTTCCTGCTCATGAACAAGCAATATAACCGTGGACAACAAGGTGCGGGTATTGCTTGCGTGAAGTTGAAAGCCTCTCCTGGCGAAGATTATATGTTCCGTGAAAGAGCCGAGGGCTCAGGTGCCATTTCCGAGGTCTTCGAAATGGCAAACAAGGGTATCGCATCGCATCCCAAGGATATGAAGAACAACGCAAACTATGCATATCGTCATTTCGGCTTTGCCGGTGAACTTTACATGGGACATCTGCGCTATTCTGCAACAGGAAAGACAGGCATGCAATATGTGCACCCGTTCCTGCGCCGTAACAACTGGAGAGCGAAGAACCTTGCCCTGTGCGGCAACTTCCACATAACAAATGTCGATGATGTGTTCCACGAGCTTGTGTCACACGGCCAACACCCGCGTGTACATGCCGACACATATATCATGCTTGAGCTTATGGGCCACAGGCTCGACCGAGAGATTGAACGCATCTTCAAGGATTGCGAGGCCGAGGGGCTTGAGGGTATGGACATAACCAATACCATTGAGGAACGTGTGGATATAGCAAATGTCCTGCGTACCTCCACACCAATGCTCGACGGAGGCTATGTGTTCTGCGGTGTTACAGGCAGTGGAGAGATGTTCGCAATGCGTGACCCATGGGGTGTACGGACTGCCTATTGGTATGCCAACGACGAGATATTCCTTGTTGCCAGTGAGCGTGCCGCGTTGCAGACCGCAATGAACCTGAAGGCAGAAGATGTAATTGAGATGAAACCGGGCGAAGCACTGATAGTGAACAAGCGCGGCGAACTGCGCAGTGTACAGGTGATTCCCCAGAAGGACCTGTTGCCATGTTCATTCGAAAGAATATACTTCAGCCGCGGCAACGACGGCGATATATATAAGGAGAGGAAACTGCTCGGTTCAAACCTCAAGGAACAGATTCTCAAAGCCATTGACTACGACCTCGACAATACAGTATTCTCATTCATACCGAATACAGCCGAAATGGCATTCTATGGTATGGTAGAGGGAATGCAGGAGTATCTCGATGAATGGAAGGTAAGGGAAATCAATTCCGGCAAACAGTTCACGACAGAAGAGTTGAATGCCATTGTCACAAAGAAGATAAGGCAGGAGAAGGTTGCCAACAAGGATATAAAGATGCGTACATTCATATCGACAAGCGACAAGCGCAACGACCTTGCTGCACACGTCTATGACATCACATACGGAACCATCAAACCCAAGGTGGATAATCTTGTTGTCATCGATGACAGTATTGTGCGCGGAACGACCCTGAAACAGAGTATTCTCAATATTCTCGACCGTCTGGAGCCGAAGAAGATTATCGTAGTCTCTTCGAGCCCGCAGATACGTTACCCCGACTACTACGGCATAGATATGGAGAAGTTCGACCATTTCGTTGCATTCAAGGCCGCCCTTGAACTGCTGTACGAAAACGGGAAACGTTCACTCATCGACGAGACATACAGAGCTTGTCTCGAAGAGCTCAAGAAGCCCGATACAGAGCAAATCAACTGCACACGTGCGATATATCACCCCTTTACAGCCGATGAGATATCGCAGAAGATTGCCGATCTGTTGAAGCCTGTCGATCTGAACGCAGAACTTGAACTGGTATTCCAAAGCCTCGAGGGATTGCATAATGCCTGCCCCAACCACTTGGGCGACTGGTACTTTAGCGGCATATACCCGACACCCGGCGGCAACCGTCTGGTAAATGAAGCATTTGTATATCACTATGAGAAATATCTATACAAGTAAGAAACAACAAACATTTATATATCATGAAAGAGAAACTTAAAAAGGTGTTACTGCTTGGCTCCGGTGCACTCCGCATCGGCCAGGCCGGAGAGTTCGACTACTCAGGTTCACAGGCTCTGAAGGCACTCCGTGAGGAAGGCATCGAGTCGGTGCTCATAAACCCCAACGTAGCGACAATCCAGACTTCCGAGGGTATTGCGGACAAAGTGTATTTCCTGCCAGTTGACATACACAATGTCGAGGAGATAATCAAGAAGGAACGTCCCGACGGAATCCTGCTTGCATTCGGCGGACAGACTGCTTTGAACTGCGGTACTGAGCTTTACCAAAAGGGAATTCTTGAGAAATATGGCGTAAAGGTTCTTGGAACATCGGTAGAGGCCATCATGAACACAGAGGACCGCGACCTCTTCGTAAAGAAGCTCGACGAAATACCTATGAAGACACCGGTGAGCCAGGCTGTAGAGAGCATGGAAGATGCGCTTGCTGCAGCTCACAAGATCGGTTTCCCTGTCATGGTGCGTTCGGCATATGCTCTCGGTGGCTTGGGCAGTGGTATATGCCGTGACGAAGAGAGCTTCAAGGAACTTGCTGAAAGCGCATTTACATTTTCTAGCCAGATACTGGTAGAGGAGTCTCTCAAAGGCTGGAAAGAGATTGAGTTCGAGGTTATACGCGATGCGAATGACCACTGCTTCACAGTTGCAAGCATGGAGAACTTCGACCCGCTTGGCATACATACAGGCGAGTCTATCGTTGTTGCTCCAACCTGTTCGCTCACACCTGAACAGGTGAAATTCATGCAGGAGATTTCCGT
>JAFXHQ010000091.1 GCA_017536325.1 Bacteroidaceae bacterium | reverse complement strand
AACAGATAACAGATAACAGATAACAGATAACAGATAACGGATAACAGAGTACAGATAACATAGAGCAAAGATTATGAGATTTTTCGCTTTGCTCAAAATGAACAGCTTCGCGGTCTGTTCTCTTGTACAGGTAATTTCCTAAAACCTCCGGGTTTTGTCAAAATTGCACGGTCGAATGTGCAATATTTATCAAAAACTGCACATTTTATTGTGCAGTTTTTGAATTATGACTATTTTTGTGGTAAATTCATTTGTTAAAGTTGTTTACAGGTAATTCCAAAACAGTGTTATATATGGAAAAACTATATGCCACATCACGGGAACTGATAGCCCGTATCGATACAGGATATGTTCGTGATATACACGAGAAAATAAATTGGGATAGTCGTCTTGTAGCCATTTTGGGGCCACGTGGTACCGGCAAGACAACTTTGATGTTGCAACATATCCGTCTGCACGACAATACCCCTGAGACATTGTATGTGACAGCCGATGATTTCTATTTCACCATACACCGTTTGGAGGAATTGGCTCATCGGTTTATGCTGCAAGGTGGCAAGCATCTTTATATTGATGAAATCCATAAATATAAAGGATGGTCAACGGAGATAAAGAACATATATGACAAGATGCCCGATTTGCACATCGTGTATAGCGGCTCATCCATCCTCGACTTGGAAAAAGGCGGTGCCGATCTCAGCCGTCGAAAACTCGAGTATGTATTGCCCGGATTGAGTTTCAGGGAATATCTAAACATTTCATGTGGGTGGAAACTGCGTAGTTATACACTGGAAGAAATATTGGCAGGGAAAGTGGAGTTTCCATATTCAGAGGCGCGCCCGTTGCAATTATTCTCGGAATACTTGCGCGAAGGATACTATCCTTTCTTTCGCGAAGGCGACTACCTGATGCGTTTGCAAGGCGTTATAAAACAGATAGTAGAGGACGACATACCCAAGTTCGCCGAAATGGAAGTCGCTTCGGCGCAGAAATTGAAGAAACTGCTGTATATGTTGGCTCAATCCGTTCCGTTTAAGCCAAACAACTCAAAATTGGAACGCGACTTAGGTATATCACGCAATACGCTGCCTACATATATGCTATATTTGGAAAAAGCAGGTTTGATAGGTATCCTGCGTGAAAAAGTTTCCGGTATAAAACTGCTTGAAAAGATAGAAAAAATCTATCTCAATAACACTAACGAAGCATACGCATTGTCTGAGACTACGCCCGATATCGGGACAATCCGCGAAACGGTCTTCTTCGCATGGATGCGAGTCGGGAACTTCATATCTTCATCGCCTGTATCCGATTTTGAGGTAGATGGGTACACCTTTGAGGTTGGCGGAAGGAATAAGACGCGAAAACAGATATCTACTCTGCCAATAGAGAAAAGTTTTGTTGTAAAAGACGATGTGGAGTATGTGTATCAGAATACCATACCACTATGGATGTTCGGATTTGTCTATTGACCCTCTTCGTCCCATGCCAATAAAGTGTTATATTCCGGTAAAAGAGCAGTGAGATAACAGATAACAGATAACAGATAACAGATAACAGAGTACAGATAACAGATAACAGAAAGGAGAAAGCAGATAGCAGAAAGGAGAAAGGAGAAAGCAGAAAGCTGAAAGTTGCTCTCGCAACTTCGACGGCACCGGCAGCAACAGGTCGCAGGTCGCGTGGCATGGTCACGCCCTGCGGGTTGCGATTAGACGGTGTTGTCAAAGTGGAAAGTTGATTATGGGATTTCTCGCTTTGCTCAAAACGAACAGCTTCGCGGTTTTCGGGGTAATGGCTGTTGGCTTTGTTTCTTACTTTTTTAAAAAAAATCTTCTCATTATTAGTTATAAAAGAAAATGGTTGTATTTTTGTATTCGGTATTTTTGAAAATATACTGATTAACCATAAAACACTATGCTTACACTTGACAAAATTTATCACGCAGCACATGTGCTAAAGGATGTGATTCGTCCTACACAGCCTATTCCTGCTCCTTACGTGAACAAGAAGGGTAATGTTTATCTTAAACCTGAGAACCTGCAGCTTACGGGTTCTTTCAAGGTACGTGGTTCGTACTACAAGATTTCGCAGCTCTCGGCCGAGGAGAAGGCGAAGGGTGTAATTGCCTGTTCGGCAGGTAACCATGCTCAGGGTGTGGCTCTTGCTGCAACAAAGAATGGCATAAAGTCGCTCATATGCTTGCCCGACTGCGCTCCAATATCGAAGGTGGAGGCTACGAGGGGATATGGCGCCGACATCTGCCTGGTGCCGGGTGTGTATGACGATGCTTACAAGCGTGCCATTGAACTGCGCGACGAGAAGGGATATACATTCATTCATCCGTTCGACGACGAGGATGTGATTGCCGGTCAGGGTACCATTGGCCTTGAGCTGTTGGATCAGCTGAAGGGTATCGATGCTGTGATTGTACCTATCGGCGGCGGTGGCCTTATCTCGGGTGTGGCTTTTGCCATAAAGTCGTTGAGCCCGAATATTAAGGTGTATGGCGTGCAGGCGGCCGGTGCTCCAAGCATGAAGAATTCTGTTGAGCATAAGCAGATTGAACGTCTCGATGCTGTATCTACAATTGCCGACGGTATTGCGGTGAAGCAGCCGGGCGAGAATACTTTTGACCTGTGCAGCAAGTATGTCGATGAGATTGTTACTGTTACCGATGATGAGGTTTCATCGGCAATACTCTCTCTCCTGGAGCATCAGAAGCTGATTACTGAGGGTGCAGGTGCTGTGGCTGTGGCTGCGGCTATGTTCGACAAGGTGCCTGTTGAGGGCAAGAACGTGGTTTGCGTGGTGTCGGGAGGCAACATCGATGTGAACATACTCGACCGTGTGGTGAAGCGCGGATTGCTTACCTCAGGCAGGACTTGCCTGTTGAAGGTTGAGCTTCTCGACCGTCCGGGACAGCTGCACCAGATTGCTCGTGTGATTGCAGAGCGTGGTGCGAATGTGATTGAGATGCACCATGAGCGTACCAAGGCGAATACCAATATAAATGGTTGCTTCCTGCGCATTACTATGGAGACCCGTAACTTTGAGCATATTGCTGAGATTAAGGAGGCTATTACCAATGCCGGTTTCAAGATTCATGAATAACAATAATTCTAAATATTAATAGTTATGCTTAAGAAGGTTTATACAAGCAATGCCCCTGAGGCTATCGGCCCTTATTCACAGGCTATCGTTTGCGGTAATATGTTGTTTACATCGGGACAGATTCCCATCAACCCTGCTACAGGCGAGGTTGAGGCTGTGGGTATCACCGACCAGGCTACACAGGTGATGAAGAACCTGGCTGCAGTGCTTGCCGAGGCGGGCACATCTTTCGACAAGGTGGTTAAGACTACATGCTTCCTTAGCGATATGGCGGATTTTGCTGCTTTCAATGCTGTGTATGCTGAGTATTTCACAAGCAAGCCGGCACGTTCTTGTGTGGCTGTGAAGACTTTGCCGAAGAATGTTCTTGTTGAGGTTGAGGTGATTGCCGAAATCTGATAATAGAATTGCGTTTCCCCTATAAAATAAGCGTATGCGCGCCGCGCATACGCTTATTTTATAGGGGAAATATCTTATTCAGGAGTTAGTCTTTTGCTCCGTAGCCATTTCAGCTTTCTCATTTCTCCTTTCTTCTTTCTCATTTCTTCTTTCTTCTTT
>JAFXHQ010000090.1 GCA_017536325.1 Bacteroidaceae bacterium | reverse complement strand
GCACAGACTGTGGCCAAAAGCATCGTATTGCCCAAACGCAGCATAACTGCGCCGTCGGCTTGCTTTGCAAGCTTACCTGTCTCAATGGTAATCACACGACCATCGGGCAAGGCCACATTTTTCGTAACAACATTCATCTTTATATTCTTTTTAAAACAAAAATTTTATCTAATTCTCGCAAAGATATACAAAATTCCACATTTTAACCATCTTTGCCCGAAAAAAAACACTAAAACGGGTTATACTCGTTGGGGAATCACCCAAATGCACTATCTTTGCAGTGTAAAAAACGCATGAAGAGACAGTGCCCGTAGGGAAAGGTACAACGACAACCGCTACCACACCCGCATGTGCCAGGTCTGCAAACACATTATCAGATTATTATGCACAGACAGAATTTACACAAAGCCTTTACTGCCATATTCGTATTGGTAACCATAGCTTTCGCATCATGTTCAAACCAGCCCGATGGCCCATGCTTCACTGTAAAAGGAAACATAAAGGATGCCGACGGGAAGATTCTGACAATAAAGAACATAGGAGTAAACAACACCATAGTACTCGACTCGATGGAACTCGACGAGGAGGGCACCTATGAATTCACCATCCCAAGCCCCGGTTGTTTCGAATTCTATTCACTTGTGTTGGGAGATGAATCGATACTGCTTACTGTCGATTCTACCGAGACCGTCACAGTAAACAGCAATGCAAAGGAATTTGCCACCGCATATAGCGTAGAGGGAAGCACGGAAAGCGAAAAGATAAAGGAGATAAATACACTGCGCGATGCATTGGCAGAGCAGATATCAGCCATGCTCAACAGCACATCACCGGCAGTCATGAAGACAAGGAACGATATACTTCTCCTCATCAATGAGTTCAAGGACAACCTTGTAAAACAATACATTGCAAGCAATCCGGGTTCAGCCAGTTCTTACTATATCCTGTCGCTATCACTCGACGGTACTCCACTGTTCATGCCTATGACAGAGAGGACAGACAGCAAATATCTTGCAGCCGTAGCGACCAACATACAGCTCAAGTACCCCGACAGCGAACGTACAAGACAACTGGTTGATTTTGCGCAGAAGGCCATGAAGGCCACGAGCCCTGTACAAGATATCGACATAGAGGTCGAAGAGGAGGAGATTGCCACAACAGGGCTGTTCGATATAAACCTGCCCACAATGAACGGCGACAGCATAAAGCTCTCATCGCTTGCAGGCAAGGTTGTATTGCTCGACTTCACCATATATAAAGACCCCAACATAAGCGGCCGCAACATTGGCCTGCGCGAACTGTATGCAAAGTACAAGGAGCAGGGATTCGAGATTTACCAGATATCATTCGACACAGACAAGCACTTCTGGCAGACATCGGCAAGCAACCTTCCATGGACTTGTGTACGCGACGGCAACGGCGCAGCCTCATCATACGCATTGCTCTACAATGTGCGGCAGCTTCCCACATTCTACCTTATAAACAAGGATAACGAGATTGTACTGCGCGACAACCAGATAACAGACTTAGGAAAAGAGATAGAACGTCTGATTACCCAATGAGTGCGCAATTCATAAAATTAGTTATAAAAGCAGAATAGATAAAAATTCAACGGATAATTTTTGTTTTATTGGGCAAAAGGGACTACCTTTGCCGAAGAATATAAGGGATATATGGGTTCCAGCACTCGTGTTGGAATCCTTTGTTTTACTGTTTTTAAAAATACAAGGAAAATGAGTTATATGTCAGAAGAGGGCTACAAGAAATTGTTGGCCGATTTGAAAGAGTTGGAGGCAAAACGCCCCGAGATAGTGCGTCAGATTGCCGAGGCACGCGACAAAGGCGACCTGTCGGAGAATGCGGAATACGATGCAGCGAAGGAGGCTCAGGGCCTGCTCGAGATGCGTATAAGCGAACTCAAGATGGTCATTGCCGATGCCAAAATCATCGACACATCAAAACTGAACACCGATACAGTACAGGTACTCACAAAGGTTGGTCTCAAGAACACAAAGACCGGAGCCACAATGCAGTACTCAATTGTTCCGGAGAGTGAAGCGAACCTGCGCGAAGCAAAAATCTCAATCAACACACCTATTGCAAAGGGACTCCTTGGCAAAAAAGTAGGCGATGTTGCCGAGATTACCGTACCACAGGGCAAGCTCTATCTTGAAATCACAAGCATTTCATTCTAAAAGAAAGAACAATGGCAACAATATTCAGCAAGATAGTAGCAGGCGAGATTCCAAGCTACAAGGTTGCAGAGAACGATCAGTTCTACGCTTTCCTCGATATCAACCCCCTTGCCAAGGGACACACCCTTGTAATACCCAAGCGCGAGGTCGATTACTTCTTCGACCTTACCGACGAGGAGATTGGCGCAATGCAGGTGTTCGCAAAGAAAGTAGCCGATGGCATAAAACGTGCTTTCCCATGCATAAAGGTGGGTCAGGCGGTGTTGGGACTTGAAGTTCCCCACGCACACATCCACCTGGTGCCGATGCAGAACGAAAGGGATATGCTCTTCACAAACCCCAAGCTGAAGCTCACCCCCGAAGAGTTTGCTGAGATTGCCGCGAAAATAGAAAGCGAGATTGCCTGACGGCAATCTCGCTTTCTATTTACAAGAAGTGCTATTACACAACCGAGTATATCTTTTAAAGGACATTAAAAGTTGTTTACATCCTTGTAAACACAGCACCATCCCTAAATATATGAGGAATAATAAACTTGTCATCAGACAATATGCGCATGTCCCACTCCTCTTTTTCACCAGGTTCTTCCGTAATCCAAACAAAATGTAATTCTGGATCTTCTATATACTTTAAAGTCAATACAGTTTACGGGCAAACCAGAATATTGTGCGCTCCAGCTTTGCAAGTTCCGCTTTTATAAGACTCCCAATGTGAATACTATACATAACACGGAACAATCATTTACAACAGCCTACCGGCATTTACGATTACCAATTATCAAAGGAAAATATTTTTGCAACAACATTATAATTGGTACGAATGCCAACAGAACCAATAATGACGCCAAGAACGACAATATCCCTTCAAGAATTCCATCAGTGGCAATAGAAGAGACTATTTTGCCCAATGTATGATAAAGGTCTCTATGAAATTGAAGAATAACCATCGTACCAATAGAGATAACACTTATTGCTTTAATCTTGACATTGTCAAGCAATACCGATATCAAGAAACATATAATTGTTCCTAACACTCCTAAAACAATAAACAGCAACATACTATTTCCATACATGCCTTTGAACATTCTGACGGAACCACTGAAATTGCTTAAAACAAATTGTACTACAAACAATGCTATAATACACAAGAGGACACGAAACTTATACTGTCTGATTCTTTTTATCCAAATTGAAAGTTTTTCCTCAAAATTTGTTGAAATCACATATCCTAAGAAAAAATACGGGAACGCCAAAAACACATTTGTCACTCCCCAAGCAGGGTGATAATTATGATATCCGCATATTAATGATGCAACAACACACAACACCATCAACAACATTAACTGTTTCTTGCTTTTTGTTATCTGAAACAGTAGCTTTATAATAAAGAGAGTATACACAAACCACAGATTCTTTGCAGCAGGTGCATCCATAAATGTATGGAAACCACTTAAAACTCCTATAGGAAGTTTAAGTAATTCCGGAAAATCATTGTAATATTTGATAATATGTGAAAAATCTTTTATTAAACATAATAAAAGGTAAGGTATTATCAACGATATGAAGTTCTTCTTAAGAAATACGGTAAATGTCTCACTGCGTTTATAAAGATACCCCGATACAATAAAAAACAACGGGACATTAAATGAATATATAAATGGGGTAAAGGTTTCGGGGAAAGCATGCCCCCAAATGATAAACAGCATACCTAAAGCTTTCATCCAATCTACCCAATTTTTGTGTCCATTCATAGCAACAAAGTTAAACCGTTGCCAACAGTCCCAAAACTGGCAAAGTGTATAAAAACAAAAAAGCGTAGGAACTGTACTGTCACCCGTTCCACGCCTCGAGGCTCTGGTATGCCCTACACCGTCGGAACGAGCAACGCAGAGCCTACGCTATTATGCATAACACACAATAGGCAACAATGTTGGGATGTTCCCGAATTGTCGCCAAGTGCATAAATACACACCATAGACATCTATCGTTGCCTTGTCTTTGACAGTGTATGAAATTTACCAGATTTCGAGACGTCAAGAACAAAGCGCCAATAAACGCTTTCAATAAATATATGCCCTCCACTTGCCCGTTTGCACAGGCTCTGCAGAGGTTGTGCAAATATATCTATTTAATCTTTACCGCACAACTGCTAAACAAAAAAGTTTCCGACACTGAAGATTAATCACACCTTTTCACTATCTTCGCAGAAAGAACCGAAAAAGCGAGACAAAAATCATTGAAACGATTGGAGATATTTCGCTCCGCTCAATATGACAAATAACGGATACAACTATGCGCATACTCATAAGCAACCCCACGATAGTGAACAACGGCGAGCAGTTCCGTGGCTCGATAGTAGTGAACAACGGCAAGATAGTTGAGATTTTAAGAGAGGACGAGCTGCCTCATCTGCCGTGCGACAGTATAGTTGAAGCGACAGGTCTGTACCTCATTCCCGGTGTAATAGACGACCATGTACACTTTCGCGAACCGGGGTTGACAAAAAAGGCGACCATTGCCACAGAGAGTCGTGCGGCTGCAGCGGGTGGAGTGACATCGTACATGGAGATGCCGAACACAGTTCCGCAGACCACCACTATAGAAGCCTTGAAGGAGAAGTACGCCATAGCCGCAAAGGAGAGCCTCATCAACTACTCGTTCTTCTTTGGAGCCACTAACAGCAATGTAGAGGAATTCAAGAAACTGAATGCAAGGAAAGTGTGTGGCATAAAACTGTTCATGGGTTCCAGTACCGGGAATATGCTTGTTGACAAGCGTGAAGAACTGGAAAGAATTTTTGCCGAGGCAAAAAGGCTGGGGATGCCAATTGCTGTGCACTGCGAAGAAAGCAGCATAATAGCAGCCAACAGCAAGCGAATAAAAGAGGAGATAGGCGAGGATGCCGACGTAAAGTATCACCCTGTTATACGCAGTGCCGAAGCATGCTACGAGAGCACAAAGTGTGCTGTTGGATTGGCACAGAAGTTCGGCACACAATTACAGGTAATGCACATAAGCACCGCTAGCGAACTCGAACTGTTGGGAAAGGATTCCAACATTACAGCCGAAGCGACTCCTGCCCACCTCAGGTTTTGCGACAAGGACTATGAACGTCTTGGCACAAGGATAAAATGCAACCCGGCAATAAAAGGCGAGGAGGATCGCGATGCACTACGCAAAGCTGTTGCAGAGGGGAAGATAGAGATAATTGGCACCGATCATGCGCCTCATCTTCCCGAAGACAAAATCGGGGGTGCACTCAAGGCCGCATCGGGCATGCCGAGCATACAGTTCTCATTGCTTGCAATGCTTGAACTTGTTGACAAAGGAGTATTCACTATCGAGACCCTTGTCGAAAGAATGTGCCATGCTCCGGCAAGGATATTCGACGTTGACAGACGCGGCTACATCGAGAAAGGGTACTATGCCGACTTCGTACTATTAGCACCGGGCAAGCCACACACTGTAAAAAAGGAGGATATTATAAGCAAATGCGGCTGGAGCCCGTTTGAAGGCGACACTTTCAACTGGAATGTAGAACAGACATGGGTTAATGGAGAGTGCGCTTACAACAGAGGAGAGATAAACGAAGAGGTTCACGGAAAGGCACTTACATTCAACCGATGAAAAGGAGGATTTTCCACTTTGGGATAATGGAAGTTGCGCCCTACATCGACTGGGGATACCTCCTGCATGCATGGGGCATGGGAAATGCAGGAAGGCAGAGCATGACAAGCCATGCCGACGCGCTGTTGGATGATGCCCGTGCAATGCTAAAGGAACTTGACGGGAAGTACCATACACATGCAATCTTTGCACTGTGCGACGCAAGAGGCGATGGCGACAACATTGTCATTGAAGAGACTGTGCTGCCTCTGTTACGGCAACAACACGCGATGGAAGGCGAACCGAACCTGTGTCTGAGCGATTACGTATCACCGCATGGCGATATGATAGGCCTCTTCGCTACTACCGTAGAAGAGAATTTCGGTGAGGAATACCGCAACGACGAATATGAGCATCTTCTTGTAAAGAGTATCGCAGACCGCCTTGCCGAGGCTACAGCGACCGTACTGCACCGTGCCGTGCGCACACAAAAGGAGTTATGGGGATATGCGCCCGACGAGCAGTTGAGTATAGAAGAACTTAACAGGGAGGAATACCAAGGGATACGCCCTGCAGTGGGATACCCCTCACTACCCGACCAGAGCATCATATTCATTATCGACGAGCTGCTGCAACTTGCAGATATCGGTATCAAGCTCACCTCTAATGGAGCCATGTGCCCTCACTCTTCGGTTTGCGGGATAATGATTCACCACCCGGCAGCAAGATATTTCTCAATAGGCAAAATTGACACAGAGCAGTTGCTTGACTATGCACAGAGGCGCGGAATGACAATCGGGGAGATTGAAAAATACCTGAAAAAAAATACCTGAAAGAAGAAATTATGCACTAAAACAGGTTTAGGATGCAATTATTTTTCTTCCGATAGCAACAAATGAACAAAAAAGGCTTATCTTTACAGAAGTCAACAATAGTTTACAATATGTTAAGAAAAATCCTACACCCATTCTATGTCATCTATCAGGTACTGTTTGCCTGGTGGGTTGCTATCCTTCTCACAGCAATAACATCCTTGCTAATTTTGCTGTTCGGCCGCTATCTGAAGATAAAGAACGGAGACTATTACCCTGCAGTCGTATGGTGCAGGCTCACATGTTGGCTGTTCTTCATACCGGTAAAAGTTGTTGACAGGAACAAATATGTCGAGAAGGACAAGAACTATATATTTGTAGCCAACCACCAAGGCATGTTCGACATCCTTGCAATGTATGGCTACGTCATGAAGAATTTCAAGTGGATAATGAAGGATGCCCTACGCAAGGTCCCCCTTTTGGGCAAGGCATGCTATGAAACCGGACATGTCTTTGTAAACCGCACAACCCCACAGAAGGACCTTCTGCGCAAATCCATCAATATACTGAAGAGCGGAAAATCAATGTCGATATTCGCCGAAGGAACCCGGTGTGACGACGGCAAGCTCGGACCATTCAAAAAAGGTGCTTTTGTTATCGCCAACATGACACAGAAGCCAATTATCCCGGTTACCATCCAGGGCTCATATGATATTCTGCCCAAGGGGTGCCGCTTCATCCATTGGTCGCCAATAACGCTTACATTCCATGCCCCGATAGAGTGCAAGGGACGCGATAGCGAGAATGTTGAATACCTTATGAGAGAGACCCGTGCAGCCATTGCAAAGACATTGGGAGAAGAATAAAAGTCTCTCTGAGCTATACCTTAAAGTAATTTCAAGGAGAACAGATACAAAAAGAACAAGAGGGCGACTAGAAGTTGTTTAGTTGCCCTCTTTGTGTTATATACTTTCTCAAAGCTTTTATTCCATCATTGCCTTGACTTCGGCATTATTTCTGAAAACAGGAGGAGCCTCATCAATGATTCTCTTGAACAAGGTATCCGACATCGGATAATACATCTGTCCGAACCATTGCTTGAATGCAAAAGGGCCAAGGATATCTTCGTAATGTTCCTGCACAAACCCTGCAATATAAGCCTTTATGCTCTCATAGCTCTTCTCGAAACTCTCCTCCATAAAGACCTTGGCCGAATCCGGATTGACACCATCCATTATCATACGCGCTTCCAGCCTTGATACATTGGCAATCTCATAATTAAAACTGCTTATACTCTGCAGATAAGTATTGAATGCATCATTCAGTTCAGTACCTTTCGCCAATGCCCAGTTGTCGGTAATTTCAACTTCGATATCACCGTTCTCTATAATCAAAGGCATAACAAGTACCTCACCGAAGAAAAGGCCTGCGACATATGGTTCATCGGCTACTCCTTCAAATTCAAATTCTCCATCACCCACTACTGCATCTGATACATCGGCAAGCACATCACCGGTGTAACGTTTTAAAGTCAACGTATCACCGTCAAGGTCTATACCGGTTACTGTTCCTTCTACTACAAATCCATTCCCGCCACACGACGAGAACAGGAAAAAGAACAAAGATATCAACATATAGCCGGTACTCTTTATCATATAATTCTTTTGGCAATGAAGATTTTATCAGCGGCAAAGATAGTATAGTTTATGTAGGTACCAACGTAAAAAATCTTATTAAATATTAAAAAGAGCGATGTTTCACTAAATGAAACGAAATTAACCTTATATAATAAAAAAATGCCATTTTAGAGATTTTAGAACATTTTTGATGTATCTTCGCACCCGAAAGGAAATCATTTAACAAAATAGAAGAATTTTTATGAAGAAACTATTCGTCACACTGCTCATGGCAGTGTTTGCAACCTCACAGCTGATGGCCGATGAGGGAATGTGGCTGCTGCAGCTTATGCGCCAGCAAAACCTGAAGGACAATATGGAGAAGGCCGGCCTTCAGATTTCAGTAGATGAGATATACTCCCCCGATGCACCATCTTTGAAGGATGCCATAGGCATTTTCGGCGGCGGATGTACAGGAGAGGTCGTTTCACCTAACGGTCTTGTACTCACAAACCACCATTGCGGTTTCAGTTTCATACAGCAGCTCAGCACCGTAGAGCACAATTACCTGCACAACGGTTTCTGGAGCCAGAGTTATGAAGAGGAACTTCCATGCAAGGATATTGCATTTACTTTCGTGGTAAGCATAAAGGACGTTACCGATGAGGTAAACAGCCGCGTAGAGAGCGGTGAAATTACCGAAGAGCAGTCATTCGACCGCCAGGCACTGGGTAAAATCGGCAAAGAGCTCTTTATAGCCGATGATGTCGAAGGCAAGGAGTACATGTATCCACAGTTGCTCCCATACTTCGAAGGCAACAAGTATTATCTTATCTATTACAAGAAGTACACCGACGTGCGCCTCGTTGCTACTCCTCCCAACTCAATAGGCAAGTTCGGCGGTGAGACAGACAACTGGATGTGGCCACGCCACACCGGCGACTTCTCGGTATTCCGTATCTATGGCGACAAGGATGGCAACCCTGCAGCATACAGCAAGGACAATGTACCTTTGAGTACACCCAAATACCTTAACATATCGCTTGCCGGCTTCGAGCAGAATGACTTTGCAATGATTATGGGCTTCCCGGGAAGCACATCACGTTACCTTACAGGCGACGAGGTAAAGCAGAGAATGTTCCAGGAGAACGAACCACGTATCGCTATGCGCGACGTTACCCTCAAGATAATTCGCGAGGAGATGGCCAAGAGCGAAGATATTGCTATCAGATATGCCAACAAGCAGGCACGCATAAGCAACTACTGGAAAAACTCTATCGGTATGAACAAAGCCATTGTAGATAACGAGGTGGTTGAGACCAAGCTTGCCGAGGAGGCTGCATTCAAGGCTTGGGCCGAGAAGAACGGCAAGAGCGAGTATGTTGACGTGGTTGAGAAAATCAATGCCTGTGTTGAGGAGATGAACCGTACAATGTACCTCTCGACAGTTAATATGGAACTCATAATGAACGTCGAGTTCATATACCGCAACCTCATTGAGGAGCAGGAGCAGATGTATGAAAGCCCTGAGAGTATTGAGCGCACGGTGAAGGCTCTGTATGATTGGTTGCACGAGCGCGACTATGTACACGAGATTGACCGCCGTATCGCCAAGGAGGTTCTCCCTCTCTACTTTGAACTGACAAATCCCGAGGAGCGCGACGAGTACCTGAACGAGGTTTATGCAAAGTATAAAGGCAACCTTGAGAAATACATCGATTATGTATATGACAACTCTATCCTTGCCAACGAGGATAACCTCAACAAATTCCTCAAGAAGCCAACACTCAAGAAGTTCAAGAAAGACCCTGCAATGCTGTTGCGCACAGCTGTATTCAAGTCATACCGCAAGATTATGGCAAAGGCTGCAGAATTCGAGAGTGTCATCAACCCGCTCCACAAGACATATCTGAAGGGGCTCATGGAGATGGCAAACGGAGCACCCGTGTATCCCGATGCCAATTTCACAATGCGCCTTACATATGGCAATGTTAAACCATATCAGCCAAAGGACGGTGTTACATTCAACCACTACACTACGCTTAAGGGTGTAATGGAGAAGGAGGACCCCAACAACAGCGAATTCATCGTGCCGGCACGTCTGAAGGAACTTTATGAGGCCAAGGACTACGGACAGTATGCACTCCCCAATGGAGAGATGCCCGTAGCGTTCCTTACAACTAACGACATCACCGGCGGTAACAGTGGAAGCGGTGTTCTGAACTCACGCGGAGAGCTTATAGGACTCGCATTCGACGGCAACTGGGAGTCGCTCAGCGGCGATATCAACTTCGATGACAACCTTCAGCGTTGTATCAACGTGGATATCCGTTATGTACTCTTCGTAATCGACAAGCTCGGTAACTGCAAGAGGCTCATCGACGAGATGAACATCGTAAAGTAAGCATTATATATACAAACAAAAGAAGGTGACCCAAGTCACCTTCTTTTGTTTGAGGCGTGAATAAAAAGTAAAGTTCAAGGCTTGTGAAGGCTTCAAAACCGCAGTTTACTAAGCGTAAATGAGGATTTTGAAGCCAAACGTAACGTAGAAATTTGCTTTTTAGTCACCCTCATTTATACTAATCAATATCAATAAACCAATACCTTAATGCCGTTCACCACATAAAGGCCCTGCTGTACATCTATACGCGTAGTACCTTCAGCTACATGCAACCTGCGTACCAGTCGTCCATCAACCGAATATACTGATACTTCCTGAGACTCAAGAGCTGTAACAGTTACACAATCGCCACCCTTGATTGCAACTGTAGCAAGTGTGTGGTCCATGCCGGTTGTCTCACCGAAGGAGATTCTTGCATCACCCATGCGGACCTCATCATTCTCATTGTTTACCGCATATACATTCTTGACGTTGAGCATTCGCTGATTCTCCTCAATGACCGAGAATGTCTGGAGATAGAGATTGGCAACCACTACATCATAATCGATAAAGGAGGTATTATCCATTGTATATGCAACAACTCGGTATGTATTTGCAGCAAGTTCGGCATGTGAAAACTCAACACCCTCCAAATCTTCACCGATAACAATATCATTGATGAAAAGTCCCTCGGGTACCTCAACATCAAACTGCAGAGCATTGTACGACTCACCTGAACCATAAGCGATGTTCAGTGGAACAACAACCTCATCACCCTGATTGAGCTTGAATGCCTCGGCATATAGCCCACTTGCTGCTTCAGGTGTCGAATACCAATACATCGGCGACGGAGCCTCACTCTCCATCACATGCACAGCTACGGCACGTGCATCATCATCGCTTATGCCGGCCTTACCGTCGCAGTCGGCTTTGGTCTCGTTGAAACGCTCATGTACATCACCGTCAAGATATGCAGTAACCAATGCTACATCGTGTACCGTAAGCTGATCATTGCAGTTCACATCGCCCGGCAGATTATGTATAAGGTCGTCAATATCGTACTGCGCAAGGGAGTTGTATATAAATTCAGCCCTCTGTGATACCCACTCCTTGGCACGGGTAACATCGCTTTCGTAGAATCCACATGAGTACCCCCACTCATTGGCATTATTCTGGAAAGAGTTCTTTGCAAAATTATAATAGCTGTCGATATACTCTTTGAGTTCTGTTATGGAATTATTGCCAATGAATTCCTTCCAAACCTTATAATAATGTTTCTTGAAGACCTCGTTTCCGGTAAGATCGCTCCAGAAACCAGAAGCATCCATCGTCAACTTTATTACACTTGATGTTGCACCGTTATAGCAATACGAAGATGAACCTTCATATCCGTATCCCCAATCGAAATCCCATATAGGTCCAAAAGTCAATTTGCCATTATCGCCCTCGTTCCGGTACAGGTATGTACTCTTGGGGTGGTTAATCTCCTGATTGAGGGAGAGGTCGTTGGCAAGATAGAAACGTGCTGTACCATCTACATCCAGTACACTCTCTATATCTCCGTTGTTGTACACGACCGACGACATCTCTTTTACGTCGTTCGTCATTGCCGTGCGACGTACCACAGCAACATCCGTTGTGTAATCCTCAAGATCCGGTTCAGCAATCTTGACAGGGAGAGAATATACACCGGTCCTGTATATCGGCTCGTCTGTGCTGCCGTATGTATCGAGTTCGAGCAGATAGCCCAGTTCTTCATCTATATCTACGCTGTTGTTTGCCATACCGATCTTCTCGGTAAACATGTAACTGCCCATATACTGCCCGTTCATATAAAGTTCAACAGGGATTATATGGTTGGTATAATGGGCTCCTGCCATCTGTCCAATCTTCATCGAAATGGCGTTTGCCATAAGCGAACCTCTCTGCGCATTGGCAAGCAACACCCAACTCTTTCCCTTGGTAAGACCGAACGGTTTCACCTTTTCGACGAACTTAAGGCGATAGGGTTTCTTGCTTTGGCTCCATGACGAGTTTCCGCGGCCCTTTATCTGAACGGAGTCCTCAAAGTTCTCGTATATACCATAACCGTTTATACGTATCTTTGCATTGAGATAGTAATTCTTGCTTGTCACAAAAGCTCCGCCATTGATATCTATATCGATTCGAGGTACAGAGACAGCATTATCGGTAAGCCACTCAATATCTACCTCATACTCTCTGCCGAATGGTCTGTAGCGATTCTCATAAACTGCATCCTGTATCTTCTCTGGCTCCTGTGATGTACCTTCAAGAACCTTATAGACACGCAGTTCTGAGAGCACCATATGGTTCTTGGAATATTCACCGCTTGTCTGCAATATCCTAAGTTTCGAATAGCTACCGCCAAGAGATATTGTCGGTGAGGTATATTCCTGGCCGCCACCGCCTGTAGGCATATTGTCCTTGGTATAGTCGAGGGTACGCACAAGTGTCCAGAAATTGCCGTCATCGCTTGCGTATATTTCCCAGACAAGAGGATTGTAGCCTGTTTGTGGCCTACATCTGTAATATAGCTGTATATTCTCCAACTCCTCAGGCAGATTAATATCGATATATGTATTCATATTGACTGTCGAATTGTTTGCAGAGCCCCATGTCGAATGGAAAATGGTTGACGGATTATTGTCAAGCAAATTGGCAAGCGACTCATTAGACATCTGAGAAGGCTTGTTGGTAGAAAGCATACCTGCAGTGAGAGCCACCTCGACAGTATCGCCATTCACTACAGGAGCAGTCCATATTTCGTCCTGTACCTTTACCCTTTCAACAATATTGTAACCGGGATATGTCACCTTATAGGTTACCTTGTCGGCAAAACTCTGGCGTGTAACCTTGCTCTCCTGCAACACGGTATCGACAAAAGCCACTGCCTTGTCGTCACTCAACTGGAAACTTGCCGTAAGCCACTTGCCTATTGCGTTGAGTCTGAAATGCATATTTGATTTTACAGTATCGGCAATGGCATCCACGTTGAGGTTCGGATTGTACTTGTTGTTGAACTTGAATGATGTCATATACGGGAGTTCCGGCTTCACTGTAGAACAGCTATCATACTCCTCGGCTGTATAATAGAGAAGATCGCCGTCCTTGATAGGGAAATAGAGTTTGTCATTCTCCTTGTAGTAGCTTCCATCGAGCGAAGCAAGTGCATATGCATCGACACTTCCATTGACAAGATATACATAGACTATCTCCCCTACCGGCTCATCGTCATCCTCCTCTCCTTCACCACCGTCGGGTGTCACCTCGTCCTCTATCTTAGTAGCCAGGAAGGACTCGATCTCCCTTTCGGCCTGTGTAAAGATTCCCTCATACTGTGCTGCATTGTATATACCAGCCTTCTCTTTTGCCAAAGCTATGGTTGTAAGAAGGTTCTCAAGCACACTCTTTGATGTTTCCGGGTATGTACCGGGTTGATAAGGATAACTGCTGAAAACGGATGTTTCAAGAAGTTCTTTCACACGCGTCTCATACTTGACAAGACCGACAGCCATATACCGTGAAAGTGACTCCAACAGCAAATCCTCAAGTTCCTCTACCCTTGCCACAGATGTTATAGAAGACAACTCGCTGTTTGCGGCCTGTATTGCTGTTCTCAGATTTGTATCTTCGGCGGCCGAACAGTTACCGTCGTGATTTGAGTACCTTGCAAGATAATTGTTGGCATCGTTTATTTTCGGACGCAGATAGTTGCTTGCCAATTGTGATAAAGTAACATACAGCTCGTTCAATGCATCGTCACTGACATTAGCCTTGAATATTTCCCAATTAAAGGCAATAGGAAGTGAATAGCCTTTTGTATAATCACCGTTTTCCAATGCCTGCTTGTGTTCAAGGTCGAAAGTCTTCATCTTTGAATCTACGCCTTCACGCATTTCCGCACCCACATAAAGCACCCATTCGCCGGCTGAATTGGCACCATCGTACTTCATTTCAAAGTATCCGTTGCCAGTAGCAGTAATAGTCACTCTTGCTGCATCTAAGAATGCACTTGCACTGTACTGCCAACCGTTAAGGCCATTATACTGCCCTGCAGAATTGGCAAGATATTTTCCCGATACGGGCCAATATACAAGATATTGGCCACCGCCGGCAGGTATAAGTTGCATTACCTGCTCAAAGGCCGGTGCAGGATCGCCCTCCTCGGCATAGTACATATACAATGGACCGCGACCGCTATAAGTAGTTCCATTGGATGCTGTAAAGGTTTTAGCAGCATTCCCTTTGAGCACAAAAAGTTGCCTGTCAGCAGAAAGTTCCTGCTCCGCAGTTACAGCATCGCCTAATGAAAAGCTAGTGCCGGAAGATGAGGGAATATAATCAGTGCCAAGTGTCACAGCAACCTTTGTCGGGGAGTTCTTGGCTTCGCCAAGGCGCGTAGCCCATTCTATTGTGAAGGCCTCGACACTCTTCTCCAATGCAAGTTCCACATAGTGATAATCGGTGACAGGGGCATTTCCGGTCCACATAGAGTGGAAATAGGATTTATAATCCTCATCGGACAGAGCCGGAAGACCACCGCCGTCATCTACATACGACAAGGAGTTGTGGTCGGCATTAGAGGATGCCGTGTAAGCGATTGCATTCCCGTCCTTGTCAAATACGTTGAGCTCCGAAAGGGCAAAAACAATGTTATTCCCGTTCGGAGCCTCGTTGGTGAGAGTTTCCAGCACAGTAATACGGACCTTGTCGGTTGATACTCCGGGCTCTATCAATGTTGAAGCAAAACTATAATACCCATCGTAATCGACATCGCCCATCTCATAACCGGGCAGGCCATCGGCGACGGACAAGACCTTACTCCAATTCTGGGCATTTGCAAACAAAACAGTTGACAATACAAGTATCAAAGAAAACAGATATCTTTTCATATTATTCATTTTTTGCCATTAGCCATTTCCCGCCACAATCAATGCAGCCAGACATATTTCATAGAGATAACTATCCAACTTGCAAAGTAAGATAATTATATAATATTATCAAACAAATATATTATTTTTTTAATGCCATAATCTGCAGAAAAAGCATAAGAGACAACAAAAAAATCATCGGCTTGCCGATGATTTTTTAACTATATATATTCCTAGCCTAATTACTGTCCGGGTATTGCACTGCTTTATTCTCCGGCATCCTGTTCATCTTCAACTGTGACAGTACCAGAAGTAGCCTCATCATTTATGACACCGTTAACAGTATCCTCCGATTCAACTGTACCTACTCCTTCGGTATCAGCGGTATTATCCGAGCCACCATTGCCGGTCTTTCCTGCGTTGGCATCAGCGGTATTATCCGAGCCGCCTTTGCCGGTCTTTCCCGCATTGGCATCAGCAGTATTACCCGCGCCATCATTGTCGCCTTTTTTCGCGTTGGCATCAGCGGTATTATCCGAGCCGCCTTTGCCGGTCTTTACTGCGTTGGCATCAGCGGTATTACCCGATCCACCATTGCCGGTCTTTCCTGCATTGGCATCAGCGGTATTATCCGAGCCACCATTGCCGGAGTCGTTCGCGTTGGCAGCGGATGAATTACCCTCTTCACCTGTATCTGCAGTGCCGGTATTATCTACGTTATCATTAGAACCAACTTGTGAACCTCGAGTCACTTCATCAGAATTCAGTTGACCCGAAAGCTCTTTACCTCCAACTTCCTTGTTTTCGGCAGGTTTGCCTACCGTAGCCGGGGAATGGGGCACATCTGCTGTTGCCTGTTCAGAAGGTGACAATACTGTGAAATACACTACAGCTGAGAGGAGTGCAAGTAATGCTATACCAGGCAGAACAATTTTGCTCTTGACCTTGCTTTTGGGTTTCTCGCTTGCCGGCATAGGTTCCGCAACAGGAGCCTCACGTCTAACAAGAGGAGCTCCTTTCACGTCAAGCACATGAATAAGATATGCGGTGTGGTTATCTCGCGCCTCTGTAGTATTGTCTCTTATAATCGCTATCTTCTCGTCATCGGTAAACGAATCATCGAGAATGACATTGGCCAGGTGACGGCTCTCCATCACCTCGTTGACACCATCGCTGCACATAAAGAAATAGTCACCAGGACGAATGTCTGTAATCTCCTTTATATCGGCACGGCTGCGGCGTTCATTATTAGGTTGCATACAACGTGTAATGACATTCTTCTGCTTGAATGTCTTGGCAGTCTCCTCGGTAAGTTCACCGACTTTTATAAGATCATTTACAAGCGAGTGGTCGCGTGTCTCAAAGAGAATACCTACTGAAGGGCGCATATGATATACCCTGCTGTCTCCCATATGTGCGACAAGGCAACCGCCTTTATGGAAGTTTGCAAACGTCATTGTAGTACCCATCTTCTTTGCCGCATGCGTATCACGGGCATCAAGTTCATCATAAGCTGCCGCCAAAGCCGCACGCAAATCGTCGGCAGTAAAAACCATATCCGATGGACAATTGCCGCTCACATAGCCACCCATAGTATTGCAGACAGCCTGACTGGCAACTTCTCCGGAATCGTGGCCACCCATACCATCACACAAAACAAAACAGCGGTCATTATCATTGGCCATACCCGGAGCCGGATACATATAATCTTCCTGGTTGGCGCGCTGACCGATTTCGTGCATCGACAACACTCTTAATTTATACTCCATATCAGTTGGTTTTAGAGATTATTCTTATTGTAATATTGCCTTTACCGCTATTGTTTCAATCTATTATTTCTATATGAAATTTACTGCTTGCCAAAGTAATGACATCACCTGGAGCTATTGGCAATACATCACCGTCCTCAAGTTCAACTCCATTGACAAGAGTCGGAAATTTGTTCTTGGCATTGGAGATGCTGCAACGGAGAGCTCCATTTGATGACTCCGAAACAGTAAAGTATGAATGCATACGGCTTATACTGAAATCATCAGTAAATATCCTTACATCGGCACTGCTTGTCTTAGCATTGCGGCCGACACAGTTGACTCCGATATTAAGCCGGTACCTTTCTCCCGAGGCATCATCGACAAGATAGACGATACCGCGGTTTCCGCCAGGCAACACGGTATCGCTACTATTATTAAGGACATCGCTTACAAGTTCATAGTCGGTAAAGGCTTCTGACTTGCCGCAACTGGAACAGGTCACCCGTCTTTTCTCGATATTGGGTGTTGCCATCAGCAACAATATCTTTCCACAATTAGGACATTTTATCTTTATCGTCTTTAGCATAATCAAACAGTTACCATTTCATTACCGGCATATTATTGTCGAAGTTACCCCACATCACAGGATGTTGCCTGTCACCGGTTGCATCCTTAACTCCCTTGCTTACAAACTTAAAGAGTTCACTGGCAGTTATGGTCCTATTGTAATCATAGTCGGCACCGCCACGGAGTGCACGCTCAAGGAAGGCCGTAAAGACACCATTCTTATAATTCGGCAATTCCAGTGAAGTCTCATTGCTGCGCGACGAGAGGAAGAACATCACATTCTGCTTTTTGGACGAGCCTCCATGGGCGGTATTTCCCGTGACCCTCAACTCACCGGAGAAACAGGAATCGGCAAAAACCATCTTGTTCTTGCACTTGCACTTAGACAATATCTGCCTTATCTCGTCATATGTGACAATCCTGTCATATGCAACAAAGCCGTCCGGACATCCGTGCCCGCTGAAGTACAGTATTACAATATCGTTCTTTCCGGCATTGCTGAAAAAAGAGCTCATGGTACTTTTTATAGAACTTGCAGTAGCCCTCTCGTCGAGAAGCAGCCTATAACTCGCACTATTGTTCTTCTTGCAGAGGTTTGCGATAGTAGCTGCATCCTTGGTCGGCAACCTGAGGTCACTTGAATACCCCGGATAATCGCCGATGCCGACAGCTACAAGGTAGGTCTTTTGTGCAAGAGCCACCTGCGCTATCAGCACCAACATCACTGTCAGCAATAATTGTCGTTTCATATTCTCATATACTTAACACATGGACACGTCAGCGTCGTTCATGTAGTCGGGCATATCATTCGATGCCATAAGACCATCATCTACATCCATCATGGACTGGATAGCGAAATCTTCGACAGAAACATTGTCGCCGGATATGTCCAGAATCTCCATATCGCTCAGTTCACCGTCGCCGTCAACATCGGCAAAGGCATAATCGAAATAGCCATTGTGGTCAGCATCAATAAGCATAACGTTCTCTCCCTCGAGTTCCATTGCGCCTACATATACACTCTGCCCATCCACATTCTCTTCCACAACGCCTATTATGCGCACATCGCTATCAGACTCATCTACGTATGCCACAACCGGTTCGTCGGCATACATGGAAGCTGTATCGGAAATATTGTCGGCTTGTGTCAGATTCTCACCTGCATGATATGCATTGTTCTGGAAAGCATTCTGCTCGGCATCGGACATAGCATCCCACTCATCCTTGTAGTATGTGTTATAAGTATTGCCGTGCCATTCGAAGACACCGCCCGGGCCAACTTCGCTGCGCGCTGCTGCGAAAGCCTCCGAGAACGACATGTCGTCTGTCACCGCAGAAGCTACAGAAACCGGTTCTGCCTGAGAAACTGACACGGCCGGCTCACTCTGCTGAGAATAATCCGGTGCAACACCTGCCTGTTCCTCAACTGCAACAACCTCCTCGGACATGAGCGCTTCCGCATTCTCAATATCTTCAATGGTAGGTTCATCGACCTTGACAGGAGCATCGTTGTCATTCAGAATACTATTACCGGCATATGCTCCGGCTGCACCCATGGCAACACCGGCAACCATACCACCGGCAACAGCAGCCGCCTTGCCACCGCCCGACTTTACAGGAGCGGTTTTTACATCAGCTTTTGTCTCTACCACCTCTGTTTCATTGTCGTCCACGAACTCGGTATCAAAATCATCGGTACGGCTATCATCCCATGTGTATTCAGTACTACCATCTGTTGCATACTCATCGTAGCCACCATAAGTTGTTCTATCTTCTGTACTCATAATAAAAAGATTTTAGTTGTTTTTGCTGTTACAAAGGTAATGGCAGCAAGGGCTGTTGCAAAATTTCCGTATCCTTATTGTACGAACCATAAGGTTTAATGTACGAACCCATACTTTTCAAGGAGGAATGGTATATTGGCATCATTCTTTGAAACGTGTGTGACACCAAGGACATTGTCCGGCATTCAGCAAATCACTGTACTCCCCATTAAGAGAGTGTCCACACTTGGGGCATACATACTTGTTGCGGAAATTCTGGTCAAGTTCAGCACCCTTCAACGGATTTCTGCTGGCAGAGACAAAGCCGACATATCCGAAATATCCCGACAACAAGAGCAACAACACAGACGGCAAAATTTTAATGGGACCCTCAAGGATGTCGGTAAAACCTACAACACCCGCAAGAGCCATGAATACCGGCATGAGACCTCGCATGGCATTCTGTTTTCTTTCGCCTATCTGCATATCGAGCTTTGCTTTCCGGTACCCATCAATCACCTGCTTAAGGTGACCTATCGAAACAGTTTCCTTTATAAACTTCTTGACAATCTCATTCAACTTGAATTTATAGCCATTCATGCCAAGCTCTACAACCGTATTGTCATCGAGTTCAAACTTCTTCTTTATGATAGCATTACCGTTGAGCTTGGTCGCGTTTGCAGGATTGATGTTCGTCAGGACTTTTGTCCCGTCGTCGTTGACCTCCAATTTCAAGTGTTGCCTGCTCACACTGTTGTCAACAGAGTTCGGGTCTCCCCACAACAATGTCTTACCTTCAACTGTTATTTTCAGACGGCATGTAGCCGGGTCACGTCCGAATATAAATTCCATATTACTTTTGTTTGCTTATTTCCGTCAATAGATTCTTCATTCTCGACAACGCATCCTTAGAGACCTCCAACTGATAGGCAAATGTCGCCATATCACTCAATACAAGACGCTGCTTGACAGGACTCAGCATATATATAAAGTTCCTGTTTACAATATATCGGCGTCCGACCCTTATAAACATGGAAGCCTTGTCGCGCAATTTTGCCGCAAGCAGTTTCTCCATATTGCCCAAGCTCATACACACCGACGGACGCAGTTTGTTCACCGACACCATATGTGTATAGTTACCGTCCGATTCAAAATATACCACATTCTGAACCTTTATACGCAACATCTCATCACGGGTATTGAATAAAAGATAGTCATTATTCATGAAAGACACATTTATTTGCAAATTTTATAAAAAAATGTGATTTCAACAAATGATTTCGGGATAATTGCAATAAATACAAACAAAAAAAAGGAGATATATATATCTCCTTTTTGTCGGGATGACTGGATTCGAACCAGCGACCACACGCCCCCCAGACGCGTACTCTAACCGGGCTGAGCTACATCCCGCTCAATTGCGAATGCAAAGGTACACAAAATTCAGCAATATGCAACAATATTTCAAAAATTATTTTCCAACCCGCCAAAAACGAGATGGACATCAGTTGACTTTTCGGCCGGCACCACGCACTTCACACAATACACGCAACCAGTTTCCGCCCCATATCTTGGCTATACCACATTCATTGTACCCACGGCGCAAGAGTTCGCGTGTAATATTCCTAAGCTGCGACGCATCGGAGCAACCCGTAACCGCACCGTCACCGTCAAAATCGGTACCAATGCCTACATGGTCTATTCCGGCAACCGCAATAGCATGTTCAAGATGATGCAAGAAATCATCGAGTGTCGCCTCTCCGTCCTCACGCAAAAAGCCGCGGTACATAGTCACCTGCACCACTCCACCCTTAGATGCCAATGCCGCCATCTGCTCATCGGTAAGATTGCGCGGATGATTGCACAAAGCTTTGCAAGAGGAGTGAGAACAGACAACAGGAACCGTACTCAGTTCAAGCACTTGCCAGAAAGTGCTCTCTGCAGCATGTGACAAATCAATGACCATACCCACGCGGTTCATTTCCTTTACGACCTCCCTGCCGAAAGCACTCAAACCGCCATGCTCGTTTTCTCCGCGAGCCGAATCGCATATATCATTATCTCCATTATGGCACAATGTCATATACACAACACCCATGCGGGCATAACGTTCAATATTATCAAGGTCCTTGCCTATTGCATACCCGTTTTCTATGCCTCTCATTATAATCTTCTTGCCACTCTTTTTAAGTTGTGGCAGCACCTCTGGGGCATCGCACAACGCAACATATTCCGAGTTCTTGCAGACACGCTCCTCAATACCGGCAAGAAGAGTGTCGGCATAAGCTGTAGCTGCAGTTAAAGAAATGCTGTCACGCTTACCCTGAGGAACATATGCAACCATTGTGGATACGTCAAGCCCCCCCTCATGCATCTTGTGAAGATCGACAAGTGCCGAACAGCTACGCTCTTCGAGAAGATATCCTGTATGAAAAAGCATGGGAGTATCGCAATGTGAATCCACAGATATGATTTTGCCATGAAGTTCACTCGCCCTTCTGTAAAGCCGAGCCTCGCCCACCAACCATTCAAACAGCGGCATCATACACCTGTCCTCATTCATGATAAACGATTCCGGATGCCATTGTACACCTATTATCGAACGCCCGTCAACAGCCTCCATACCCTCTATCACACCATCAGTCGCCAATGCATTCACCGCAAAGCCATTAGGCACCTTGCTTACCGATTGATGGTGAAATGTATTCACCCCCATGCGCACGGCTGCAAAAACCTTCTGCAAGGCTGTACCTTCGACAAATTCCACATCATGCGTTGCCACATGACGCTCCGCTGGTTCCTGATCATGGGACAGCAGATTGCCACCTATTCCTGCATAGAGGTCCTGATGCACCTTACCGCCCAATGCCGCAGCCAACACCTGTATCCCCCGACATATACCAAGTATAGGCAAAGAACGGTCACAAGCCAGCCGCACAAGAAGCAATTCCTGCTCATCACGTTTCGGATTTACCGCATGCAACAGATTATAGTCAGGCTCTTCACTCATATACCTGGGGTCAATATCGGCACCACCGGTAAGCAGTAAGGCATCAATATGCCCAAGGCTCTCCAACAGAGCTTCACGGTTGGAGTAGGGAGGTATTATGAACGGTGCTCCACCAGCCTCAATCACAGAAGTATAATAGGCCTCGGCAACAGCCGCATTGCCGTCACGGAAATTCGCCGTTATGCCAACCACAGGCCTTGCATTCGCAACAGGGAAAGCCGAATGCAAAGCATCATATTCGGCATTTACATCGAACTTGTCTTTTGTCATAATTTATAATAATAATGAGCATTGTTCTTTATGACAAGCCCCGCACTCCGGCAAATTTGCTGCACGTGCGGGGCGATGTCTGATTTCAGGACTACAGAGTCACTCCAAGGGCATGTTGCGCTTTATGCTATTCGCAAGAACAATCATTGTTTCGGTGCTAACCACACCGGGAATTTCCTGCACCTTGCCATTAAGAAGTTGCATAAGATGTTCATTGTCATGCGAATACATCTTTGCTAATATTGAATATGGACCAGTTGTATAGCAGCACTCCACAACCTCGGGGATTTCATATAGTTTTTCCACGACTTCCTTGTACATAGAACCACGTTCGAGACGTATTCCGATATAGGTACATGTCTTGTAGCCAAGACGCAAAAGATCAATCTCGTAGCAAGAGCCCGAGATCACGCCCATATCTATAAGATGCTGCACACGCAAATGTATAGCAGCGCGAGAGACGCCACATAGCTCTGCAACATTACGGAAGGGGATTCTTGCATCCTTGGATATGATGCTCAGAATTTTCAGGTCGAGGGCATCGACTTTGCATTCTACGTTTTTCATTTGGTCAGTTATTTATATGTTTTTCATTTTACAATCTTTACTATCTCAAGTTCAAAGACAAGTGCGCTATAGGGAGGAATATTCCCATATCCTTTATCCCCGTATGCATGTTCCCAAGGCACATATACCATACACGACGTACCTACAGGGAGACGCGTAAGAACCTCAGCCAAGCCTGGAACAACAGATTTCACAGGCAAATCCGCCGTATAGCCACGTGAGCTGTCGAAGATACTGCCATTAGGAAATGTTCCTTTATATATACAACTTACGACATCGTTGTATGTGGCAATTTCACCTTTCCCGTGTACCTCAACCTTGTACTGAACACCGCTCGGGAGAGTAACAACCCCGGGACGCTGCTTGTTGTTCTTTATGAACTCCTCACTTGCCGAACGGAAAATAGATTCGTGGTAATAATTGGCCGCCACTTCACCTGACATAACATCACAATTACCATAAGCCGAAGCCTTTAGCCCTTCGAGGAAGAGTCCACGATCGACCTTATTGACCGTATCGCCGGGATATATCGCAGCATCGGCACTCTCAAGCATCTCCATTGCCGCTGCAGCCATGACAACACCTTGCGAATAGGCGACTGCCTCGGGAGAATCATCTACAGGGAAAGCATCGGCAAGCCCACGAACAAAATCATCGAGTGTACTCTCATCGATACCGAGCTCTGCCATCGCACGCGGCATCTCTGAAGAGACAAGCATTCCCACTGCAAAAGAGAGCGAGTCATCCCTGTTCTCCAATTCCACCGTAGCCTGTTGCTGTTCCTGCTCAGCCGTAGAACAGCAACACAACAGCAAAGCTGCTACCGCCGGCAGAACTGCAATCGTCTTTATATTACGGAAACGCATCAAAGCACGCTTATGAGTTCAACATCAAAAATAAGTGCGCTGTAAGGAGGAATAAGCTCACCGGCACCATTCTCGCCATATGCCATATCGTACGGGATGTAAAGACGCCATTTTGCGCCCTCCTTCATAAGTTGGAGAGCCTCAACCCAACCCTTTATAACCTGATTCACACCGAACACAGCCGGTTCGCCACGCTTGATTGAACTGTCAAACACTGTACCGTCAATAAGAGTTCCCTCATAATGGCACTTCACACGGTCTGTCGCAGAAGGTCTATTACCGTTGCCTTCGGCTATCACCTCATACTGCAAACCGCTGGGAAGCGTAACGACACCCTCTTTCTTTGCATTCTCGGCAAGGAATTTTTCGCCAGCCTCCTTATTTATCGCATATGCCTCCTCGGCAAGTTTCCTGAAATGTTCGTTGACTATTTTCTGAGCCTCGGCATGTGACATCTCCGGTTTATTGCCTGTAAGTATATCACTGACACCCTTAAGGAAGTCTTCCATGTTCATTCCTTCCACACCCATTGAAAGCAGATTCTGGCCTATGCCCATTCCAAGGCCGTAACTGAATTTATCCATACACGTACTGATTGTTTTGAATTTATTAAACTGTCATTTTGCCAATTGGAAGAATTCAATATCCGTTCCAACACAGAAGGCGAAGATACAATTTAATATTTAAATAAAAAGAAATAGTGGCTTTTTTTTGACAAAAGGATAAAATATTTTTTCATTTTCATCAATTCAGACAAAAAAGAGAAGGAATAACATTTTGTCAGGAAGCCACACCCATATCGTTGTAAAATGAATATTATTATTTATATAAATATCTTTAAATATATAGTGAATCTTCGGTTTTATTCCATAACTTTGTGGTGTCGGCACTAAACTCATGCCAGTGACATATAAAAACAAAAAAGCAATACGTTTACCATGCATACTATCATACTTGCAATCATCGCCGTTATAATCATATGTGCATTCCTCTTCCTGCGCAGATTCCGCAACAGCAATCCCGTAGAGGATCATCACCATGAACACGACACGGCAGACGGTGTATGTTGCGGCAAGCACACGAATTGTGCAAAGGGTTATGACAACAGCGACCTATACTTCGACGACGAGGAACTTGACCGCTTCAAAGGTTTCAAACAGGAGGATTACACAGAAAACGATATCGAGGAGTTCCGCCAAGTTCTCTACACCATGCAGCAACAGGAGGTTGACAATTGGGTACACTGCATGCAGACAAGAGGCATTGAATTGCCTGCAGAAATCAAGGAAGAGGTATTGCTTATGTTGCAGTAACAATTCCGGGATGCAATAAACAGAGTTTTTGCGAGTTATATTATATTATAGTTTGCCAAAGTGACAAGATATACCCGTTACATATTACTCCTCTTTATTCTTGCGACCCTGTGCGGATGCGCCAGCCGCAAGAAGAATACGGCTACCACACGTGCCTATCATGCATTCTTTGCAAGGTACAACACTTATTATAACGGAAATGTCGCATACAAGAAAGCAATAAAGTCCCAGATAAGCGGACACAAGGACAACTACCTCGAGCAATTGCCTCTGCTTATCGTAAGCAACGACAACACGCAGAAGATTGGAACGACAGATTTCGACAAGGCTATAGAAAAAGCCCAGAAGGCCATAAAGAACCACTCCATAAAGAGAAAACCAAAGAAACCTGCAGGAAAGAAATTGTCTCAGAAACAGAGAGAGTTCTATGCAAAGAAGGAGTTCAACCCATTCCTTTGGAAGGCATGGATGATGATGGCAAACTCGCAATTCCAAAAAGGGGAATTCACCGAAGCTGCAAGCACATACATATACATTTCCCGTCTCTATGAGAACCAGGATGACATTGTGGCACAGGCCCGCATTGGACTTGCAAGATGCTATGCCGAAATGGACTGGCTCTACGAGACCGAGGACCTGTTGCAAAGAATAGAACGTGACACGGTTCCTGAGAAGTTTGAGGGAGAATTCGCACAAGCAAAAGGCAACCTGCTAATTAAACAGGAACGCTACGACGAGGCGATACCGCATGTAGCCAAAGGTATAAAACGCAGCGGAATAACACCTCTCGAAAAGGCACGCGAATACTACCTTCTTGGCCAGCTGTACGCAATGACCGGTGACAAGAAGGCTGCATACAAGAGTTTCGGCAGGACAATCTCGGCAAGCCCACCGTATGAGCTTGAATTCAACGCACGGATAAGGCAGACCGAAATGGCGACCGATGAAAACCACAAGAAGATTCTACGCAAACTCAAGCGTATGGCAAGATCGTCGAAAAACAAGGACTACTTGTCACAGATATATTATGCAATAGGCAACATACACTTGAGCCAAAAGGACACCACCGAAGCGATAAAGGCATACGAGACCGGAATTGCCGAAGGAAAATCGGGTGACTATGGTACAGCCATGCTGCACCTCTCTTTGGCAAAGATATACTGGAACAAAGAGAAATTCTCAAAATCATACGAGAACTACAGCAAGGCTATGCCTATGATAAATGAAGAGACCCCAGAATTCGAAGAGGTCAAATTCAGAAGCGAAGTTCTCGGCGACCTTGTGAAATATACCGACATTGTTGAAAAACAGAGCGAACTGCTCTACTGGGCAAGCCTCTCCCCCGAGGAATTATACCCCATAATTGACGAACTCATTGAGGAGGAAAAGCGTAAAGAGGAACTTAGGAAGAAAGAGGAGAAGAAATTGGAACGCGAAAGCAAGGGAAGTGAACTTGATAATGCAGGAACGCAAGCAGGAATGACAATTGTTGACCAGAATGAGAAACAGCAATGGTACTTCTACAATCCGCAACTCGTTTCTCAAGGAATACGTACTTTCAAGCAAAAATGGGGCGACAGGAGTCTTAAGGACTACTGGCGTTTCAGCCATGAGATATCATCACTGACTGCAATTGAGACAGAAACAAGCGACAGCATACAATCGGACATGTTGCCGACCGACAGCATAGCAGCCGACAGTATAGCACTTGACAACATGGCCAACATTGGGGATGAGGATGCCGACACTCTATCGACAGACCCCACAACAAGGGAGTTCTACCTGCAGCAGATACCCGACACCGACGAAAAGAAAAGCGCGGCACATACAGCTCTGCGCGATGCACTCTATGAATCGGGAGTAAGATTCAAGGACAATGTAAACGACAAGTATCTGACACTCAAATACCTTGAACGTATTCCAAATGACTATCCCGATTTTGAGAGACTCGCCGACACCTATTACCAACTGTTCCTTGCATGTTCAAGGTGGGACGAGCCGGACAAGGCTGAATATTATAAAGGATTACTCATAGCAAACTATCCCGACAGTGCTTCCACAAAACTCATTCAGGAACCCGATTTCTTTGACAATGCCATTGTACGCAAGCACAAGGAGGATTCGATATATGCTAAGGCCTACAGGCATTACACAGAGGAGGAGTATGACGAAGTAATAAAGGAGAACAACTATTCTGCCGACAAATATCCCAAGGGGAAACATCGTGCAAGGTTCGCATTTATCGATGCCATGTCGAAGCTATACAGCGACAGGCAAGATGAGGCATTGAAGGCTCTTGAAGAACTAATTTCTGTCTATCCGAGCGACAGCATAAGCAGAATGGCTTCGGAGATATCAACAGGCATAAAGGAGGGGCGTTTGCTGCAGAGCGGCATTTCAACATCCATATGGGAACGCAAACTGGACGGAACCATAGCCAGTGGCAGGGACAGCATACCGTCATTCACAGCAGAACGGAATGAGCCATACTACTTTGTACTGGCATTCCCCAATACGACCGTTGACCAAAAGAGACTGCTTTTTGAAATGGCGCGTTACAATTTCTCGCGTTACATGGTACGTAAGTTTGAAATGACATTCGAGGAACTTGCAGAGATAACATTGCTCGAAGTCAAGGAATTCCTGAACTTCGACGAAGCATTCATATACCGCAAGCGGCTGTATGAAAACAGCGAGACTGCAAGACTTCTCGAAGGAATGAATGCCATTATAATATCAAAAGGCAATCTTGACTTGTTATTACAATATTACACCTTTGAAGAGTACCGTAAATTCTACGAGGAGAACTTCATGGCAATACCCGAAGTGGAGATTGACGGATACACCCTCGATGAGCCCGATTATGGCAACGGCGAAGAGAGCGATGAGTCCGGAAAGGATACCGTTGAGTAAGACAACGGGACTCCACAAGGAATGAATGTAAAATAATTGACTCATAATATGGCAAACCGACTACTTTGGGCTGATGATGAGATTGAGCTGCTGAATGCCCACATAATATTCTTGAAGAACAAAGGCTATGAGGTCACGACCGTGACAAATGGCCCCGATGCTATCTACGCATGCCGCAAGGAGTCCTTCGATCTTATATTGCTCGATGAGAACATGCCCGGACTGACCGGTATTGAGACCCTCGCTGCAATAAAGGAGATACACCCTACCACCCCGGTAGTAATGGTAACCAAGAGCGAGGAGGAAGATATTATGGAACAGGCTATAGGTTCAAAGATTGCCGATTACCTTATAAAGCCTGTAAACCCACACCAGATTCTGCTTACACTCAAGAAGAATATCCACAGCAAGGAGATCGTTGCCGAAAAGGCAAACAATGACTACCAGCAGAACTTCGGGAGACTCTCAATGCAGATTTCAGATGCCAGAGACATCGAGGAGTGGCACGATGTATATAAGAAGATCGTAAATTGGGAACTGAAACTGGAGAATGCCGACCGGCAAATGCACGAAATGCTCAAGGCACAGAAAGAGGAGGCAAACAGCATTTTCGCACGTTTTGTAAAGAAGAACTACATGGAATGGATGATAGGGAATCGCGATGAACGTCCTATGATGAGCCACGACCTGTTCAGAGAACGCATATTTCCATTGGTTGAGAGCGGAGAGAAGGTATTCCTTATCATCATAGACAATTTCCGTTACGACCAATGGCGTGTGCTGGCCGAGGAAATTGGCCGGAGTTTCAACATAGAGGAGGAACTATATACAAGCATACTGCCCACAGCCACACAGTATGCCCGTAATGCCATATTCTCGGGCCTTATGCCAAGCCAGATAAAGGAGATGTTTCCGAATCTATGGGTTGATGAGGAAGAAGAGGAGGGAAAAAACCTTAACGAAGAGCAGCTGATAGCCACACAGATTGCACGCTACCGCAGGAAGGACAGCTTCTCATACAGCAAGGTACTCACATCCACCGCAGCTGAGAAATACATTGAGAATATAAAGAACCTCTCCAGGAACAGCATAAATGTGCTAGTCATCAACTTTATCGATATGCTGTCGCATGCACGTACAGAGTCGCTCATGGTACGCGAACTCGCAGCCAACGAGGCGGCATACCGCTCGATAACACAATCCTGGATACGCCATTCAGCCATAAAGCAGCTGTTCGACTATCTCGCAGGGAGCGACTACACAGTTGTAATAACGACAGACCATGGCAGCATACAGGTAGATACACCTACAAAAGTAATAGGCGACAAAAACACCAACACCAATCTCCGCTACAAGTTGGGCAAGGCTCTGAATTACAGCAGCAAGGAGGTTTTTGAGATAAAAGATCCTGCAAAGGCATTCCTGCCATCACCGAACATAAGCACAAGCTACATATTCGCTACCGGCAACAACTTCTTTGCCTATCCCAACAACTACAACTACTATGTATCGTACTATAAGGATACATTCCAGCACGGAGGCATTTCAATGGAAGAGATGCTTGTGCCGCTTATAAAAATGAAGCCGAAGTCGGCAAACAGGTAAGAAAGAGAAAAGAAAGTACAATGACAGAGATTATAATAAACGGAATTGAAGACTACCCGCGCGCAGCCAAGGAGTTTGTCAAACAACTGGGGAAGGGCAATCTTTTTGCCTTTTATGGCAAGATGGGCAGCGGCAAGACAACACTCATAAAAAGCATATGCGAGGAATTGGGAGTTAAGGATGCTGTAAACTCGCCGACCTTTGCAATAGTGAATGAATATGAAGGCGGTAATGGAGAAACAATATACCATTTCGATTTCTACCGTATAAAATCAATCACCGAGGTTTACAATATGGGGTACGAGGAATACCTTTACAGTGATGCATACTGCTTTATGGAGTGGCCCGAGCTTGTTGAGGAACTTCTACCCGAGGATTGCATAAGGGTAGAAATAAACGAAGGTATTGACGGAAAGCGCATTGTGCGCATAGATATTGACTGAACAATAAAAACACGACATATATGAAGATAAACGCAAACGCATCGGGAACAAGAACGATGGAAGTTACCGAGACCATGCTGCAGATAATTGAGAGATATTCGTTGCTGGACAGGATTGCCAACAGCGCAGGCATCATTGACGAAGACTCTTTGAACAAGCTCCGTCTTACGGTACGCTCGCTTATAGCATCACAGACCATGGCATCGAATGAGTTGCTGGAGCTATGCACGGTGCTTTACCACGAGGACATGAAGGCCTTTGGGCTGAACAACCTCGTGAAATGCTACAAGGTTTGGCTTGCAAACAGAATCGTATCGGAAGCTGCAACTGAAGGGAGCAATGAGTGAGAGAAGGGTTACCGATTGGCTCCCTACCACACGCAAGGAAGCAACCATGCGCGGATGGGAACAGATGGACGTAGTCATTTTCAGTGGCGACGCCTATGTTGACCACCCCTCTTTCGGTGCAGCAGTTATCGGACGGTTGCTTGAGGCAGAAGGGCTACGAGTAGCGATTGTACCGCAGCCCAACTGGCAGGACGACCTGCGCGACTTCAAGAAGATGGGACGTCCCAGGCTCTTCTTCGGCATATCGGCAGGATGCATGGACTCTATGGTCAACAAATACACTGCCGCCAAAAGATTCAGGAGCGAAGATGCCTATTCACCGAACGGCAAGCACAGCATGAGACCGGAATATGCAACTGTAACATATTCCAGGATACTCCGTGAGCTCTATCCCGATTCGGCCATTGTG
>JAFXHQ010000089.1 GCA_017536325.1 Bacteroidaceae bacterium | reverse complement strand
TTTCTCTAATACCCACCATATACGGCTCCTTCTGCCGAAATTAACAATATGGTGAGGTAACACAAAAATGGTATATGTACCTACCACTTATCAAATTTCACCCTTATCCTGCCATTATTACGCAAGTTCTTAGTATATTTGTAAATGCGTTCTGCCTAAGAACTGCAGACAGCCCTTTATTTATGAAAAGGATTCTCCATGCCATACTATCCCTCTTGTCCAACCTCATCCCAAGGTCCGGCAGGATATTCGTCTTCGCCAGTTACCCCGACTTCAGCGACAATTCCTATGCCATGTACCGTTACCTTAAGGAAAGATACGGCAACCGCTACAAGCTCGTGTGGATATTCGAGGACAAGCAATCACTCAGCAGATACCCCGAAGCAAAAGCATGCAGGAAATACTCGCTCCGCTCATTCTACTATTTCGCCCGTGCAAAAAACGTCTTCTTCACCCACGGGCTCTACAGTTTCCTGCACCTGAGCAGCAAGGACAAGGTTGTGAACCTATGGCACGGAATGCCATTGAAAGTCATAGGCCTCATGGACACCAACGGAGGAGGCACCGACCCCACACGGGCCGACTATCTCATAGCCACCAGCCCATTCTTTCAGGAGATAATGTCCAAGTCGTTCGCCGGAATCGACACGAGCCACGTACTGCTCACCGGGCAGCCACGCAACGACCTTCTCTTCAGCCCCACACCATTCTTTGGCAACAGAGGCATAGACACTACAGCATACCGTTCAATAGGCATATGGCTCCCCACATACCGGCAGTCAATAGTCGGCGACATAAGAAACGACGGAGTATATAACGGCAATGGAATATCTTTCCTCAAGATGGAAGACCTTGAGCGTCTAAACACCCACCTGTGCAACGAGCAACGCCTGCTCATCATAAAGCTCCACCCCATGGATGCCCTGCAGAAGGTCCATTTCGGACACTTCAGCAACATTCTGGTCATAAAACAAGACGGATTCACCGAACAGCTCTACCCACTCTTAGGGGCATGCGACTACCTCCTCACCGACTACAGTTCGGTGTGGATAGACTACAGCATACTCAAACGCCCCATAGGATTTGTAATGGACGACATTGCCCAATACCGCAAGTCACGCGGACTCACCATCGAGAATATCGAAGAAAAGTTGCCGGGCAACATCATAGACACATACGACAAACTGGAAGCATTCATCTCATGCCCACCCCTGTTCAACGACAGCAACAGCCAGCTCTACAACACCTTCTGCGACAACCGTTCATGCGAACGTCTGGCACACAAACTGGGGATAAACAGCCCCATTTGAACAACCATACCATATCAAGGAGAAGATCCATTACGACAAAAAATACAAAGATTATAAAAATTATAGTAAAACAGCAAACATATCTGCGTTTCATCTGTTATAGAGAATAAACCACAATAATTAACGGCAAAAAGCTACGACATTGAGAACAGAAGAATTGACAAAAGAAATCATCGAGTTGCAGCCATACCTCATGCGGTATGCCTACAGGTTGACACTCGACAAGGAAAGCGCAGACGATCTTCTGCAGGAGACAACCCTTAAAGCATTGAATAACATACACACATTCAAGGAAAACAACAGTTTTAAAGGATGGACCTATACCATCATGTACCACACCTTTATAAACAACTGCAACAGGAAGAACCACGAGCGCAACATCATAGAGAAGTTCAGCGACACCAGAAAGGCAGAGGTACGCTGCAGCAAAGTCATACCAGGTGTAGTAAACCATTATGACGTAAGCAAGATAAACGAAGCCATAACCAGCCTTCCCGAGAACTACCGCACCACTTTCGAGATGCACATAACCGGCTACAAGTACAACGAGATTGCCGACTTCATGCGCATCCCCTTGAGCAAGGTAAAGAACCGCATCCACATATCGCGGAAGATGCTTCAGAAGATGCTCAAAGAACTAAAATAAAGCACACAAGCATCATGCCGGCAGGAAGCACCGCGCAATATCACTCCCCCCGTTGGGTAAACACATTGCATCACGGCAAGGATACACAGGTTCCTGCATGCAAGGCCATTTATGTAATTGAGCCTCGCATACAGAAGAGCCATCCGCACTCCCGGCAACAAGAGATGCAACATTTTGTTCCCTACAGAAAGGAAATAACAAATAATTTGTATTTTTGCAACAAGAAAACAGTACCATTACCCAACAATGCCTAAAAATGCACAAACCGAAAACGGAGCAACCGCTGTTCCCGTCACAGAACTCTTTTTCGCACTCATAAGATGCGGAATAGGAAAAGAGCGGCAACTCCCCGTCACACCAAGCACCGACGAGTGGAAAGAACTCTTCGACATAGCCAAGAAACAGACACTTGTCGGCATTGCATTCGCCGGCATCGAGCAGCTGCCACCGGCACAACGTCCCTCAAAGGAAATACTGTTGCCATGGTACCAGCTGGCACAAACCATTAGGAAGACAAACTCCCGCATGAACAAGAGCGCGTCACTCGTGTCACAGAAGTTCAAGAGCGAAGGCTTCAACAACTGCATACTCAAGGGGCAAGGCATTGCACAACTCTACCCCGACCCCACATTGCGCACCCCCGGCGACATCGACATATGGCTCGGTGGAGACTGCGACAGAATTATCGATTACGTAAAGAAATACTTCCCGGCATGCACCCCCACATACCACCACGTCGATTTCCCCGTAAGTCCGGGATTGGAGATTGAAATACACTACCGGCCATCATGGATGTACAGCCGTACAATCAACACAAAATTACAAAAATTCTTTACAGACAAAGCTGCCGAGCAATTCGAGAACACCATATCTACACCCGAAGGCACATTCCCGGCCCCCACTCTGGCATTCAACAGAGTGTATATACTGCTGCACATATACAGGCATCTGTTTTTCGAAGGCATAGGCCTAAGACAAATCCTCGACTATTACTACATAATATCGCGGGAAATGAACGAAACGGAAAGAGCGGAATTTCTATCGGTACTACAGAGCCTTAGGCTAAACAAATTTGCCGGAGCATTAATGCACGTGCTACAGAGGATATTTGCGCTCGACGATGCACACATGCCGGTCACCCCCAACAAAAAGCTTGGAGAATTCCTGTTACATGAAATAATGATAGCAGGTAACTTCGGCAAGCACGACCACCGTTACCGGTTTGGAGAACACAAATATAGTCTAAAAAGAGCAACAGAGACCATCAGACACAACTATACACTGCTAACCCGTTTCCCTAGCGAAACCCTCTGGAGTCCCTACTTCAAGGCATGGCACTACTTTTGGCGCAAAAAGCGCACAATCAAGTAAAATATACTTACATCATGCAACAGTGACAGCATATAATTTGGCATAATTTAAACATAATAGATAAAAAGCAGATATGGATGAAAGAATAAAAAAAAGACTTGCCGACCCCGAAGTATATCTCGAAATGGTAAAAGGAGCAGTCATAGCACTATCCTACACCGACGAAGAGATTCGTGAAACCCTATGCGAGGAAGAAGCACAAGAGTTCATAGACCTGCGTAACAAAGTCTTCGCCCGTCTCAAACTTGAGGAACAGAAATACCTCACCGACACAGATGCCAATATCCCAATGGCAGCCGAGGACGAGACTCCCTACAAAAACTAATTGAAGCATAACACACGCAAGTTCACAGGAGCAGACGCATATGCCTGCTCCCGGATAGTTATTGCCTAAACAGCAGAGAACCAGGCTCATGCCTGCATGCCACAGGTAAGCCTATCTCTACACAGGTTATTACCACACAACATCAGTACTTTAAGCAGCAAAACAGCCCAATTCGTATAAATTTTCCGCCCACCCGCTCAATTTATTATAATAAATTGGCAGAATAATAAATTTTATGTAGTTTTGTGTGAATTTTAAAAAGTTGCCCCAAGATAAAAATCCCGATACAATGTGCTACCAGGCAACCGCAATGCAGACACTCTAAAACTCAAAGTCACAAAGCGACTGCAACAATCAGAGCCGACAGAGTGTTAAATTGAATAAAGAGAAATACCATTGCATCCCTGCCCATGATATTGAGCAAAGAGAGAAAAGTTAAGAATCAAAACAAGACCCCGTAAAGGTAAAACATATATAGTGGCAAAGCAGAAGCCATTATTAAAAGCCGATGAACCACACCCCCGGGAGCCCGACCGCTCCCGAGGG
>JAFXHQ010000088.1 GCA_017536325.1 Bacteroidaceae bacterium | reverse complement strand
CTGCAGGAGTGAGCCGACAGACAATAAACGCAATAGAGAGCGGTAAGTTCGTGCCATCCACGGTACTGGCATTGAAAATGGCAAGAATATTCGGTTGCAAAGTTGAGGATATCTTCCAATTGGAGGACAAAGACTGAGCCCACCTTCTGAACGAGCAATCCCTGATAGAGTTTATTCTAACAGGGATTGCTTTCAAACCATTCCGTTTTACCTTTCACTTTTAATTTCAAATCATTTTCCGTACAGGAAATACCACCAGTACGTACGGCCGAAATCCTTACGGACATAGTTATTGCGAACAATAGGATCGGCATATTTTGCTTCAATAGCCTTCAGGCTGTCGAATTGCTGGAAGAGTGTGTCACTACGGAGTTCCAGTGTATAACAAGAGTCAAGTGAGGAATAGAGGACAAGTGCCTCGCGGAAATGTTTGGGCAGTTCATCGGCCGGAATACTGTCATACAGACATCTGATTTCTTTCTCAAAGATATACAGATTCCTGTTGAGCAACAACGATGAGAGGTACATTTCACGTACTGCCGGGGAAACGGAATCCTTGTGCGCTATCCTATCGAGGAATTCTGCAGCCGTTTCGTTGGCAACCGGTCTGTCGCCAATGAAAGCGAAAACGGTATCGGGGACAAGAGGCGAGGTCTGTACAAGACGAGGCAACAAGCCTTCTGATGCATAGAGCTGCGGATACTCGAAAAGCCGTTCTCCCATATCGCTGTTCATGGCAAGGGCATATGAACGTATAGCGGTGAGTTCCTGCGATGCATCAAGTGATTTGTAACCTACTTCAAGTGCCTTCCCGTAATCTCCACTCTTGCAATACGAGACTGCAAGTGCCTCACGTTTGAAATTCTCGTCGCCGTTCGAGAGTGTTCCTGCAATCAGGAAAAGAATGACAAATATAATAAGGTTGCGCCATATTATGCGGAGCGGATTATGTGCAATACTGTTGGAAGTATTGATGCTACGGAGTCGTTTCAGTACATAGGCAAGGGCAAAATATATTGCAAACCCCAATATGAATATTCCAATCCACCCCCAACAGGACCAGCCGCCTACATACATAGAGCGGTCAATGTCGGTAAAGAAGGCCAGCAGAAGTGTCGATGGCAAGTAAGCAAGGGCTGTCCATTCCCTGCGGAATCTGGCAAAACGGTTAAGTCCCATTGCAACCAAGAGCAATATGCCTGTCATGAACAGACCTGCCACATAGCGGTTGTAGTCGAGTTTGCCTGTTGCAACCTTGTCATAGAATGCCTCAAGCAAAGGAGATTGATAAGCGACTATGAACAGAAATGAGAATATGGCAAAGAGTGTGGCACAGATGTATGCCACTACTCCTTGCGAACGTCTATTTCTCCTGCCTATCATAGGTTCTTTCTTATCATCGGATTATCAGAGAGCCTCATTCTTTGTTTTTCTTGAGAACGATGGCTGTACGTGCAGGCAGATAAAGCATGAGCCAGCCCTTCTTGCGACGTGCATGCAGCCTGTCGTATTGGGTGAAGTGTGTCTGGGTATCATCCACCAATGCATTGCCGCCGAAACGTTCAGCATCGGTATTAAGCACGATGTTGTATGAACCCTCGGGAACCAACAGACCGTAATCGGTGAATGAACGGTTATGGCTGAAGTTGAACACGAAGATGAGATCCTTGCGCGAGAATGCCAGAACCTGATCGCCATCGTTGTGCCATACCTCCTGTACCGGACGGTTCTGGAAATTACGTACCTCACCCACAAGTTCAATCATTGCCTTATCGAACTCGCCCAACAGTGTATAGTTGTAGTTGGGGTTATCGACCAGACTCCACTGACGGCGTGCGTACTTGTGGCTCCAGCCGTTGCCTTCGCGCGGGAAGTCAATCCATTCGGGATGTCCGAACTCGTTGCCCATGAAGTTCAGATAACCGCCATTGATTGTTGCAACAGTCATCAAGCGTATCATCTTGTGAAGGGCAATGCCGCGTGATACCATATATGTCTCGTCGCCACGGTTGAAGTGCCAGTACATGTCGGAGTCGATAAGACGGAAAATGATTGTCTTGTCACCTACAAGTGCCTGGTCGTGGCTCTCGGCATACGAGATTGTCTTTTCGTCTTTGCGACGGTTGGTAAGCTCCCAGAATATTTCCGATGGTTTCCAATCCTCGTCCTTGCGTTCCTTTATTATCTTTATCCAGAAATCGGGGATATTCATTGCCATGCGGTAATCGAAACCGTAACCGCCATCCTCTATGGGAGCAGCAAGGCCCGGCATTCCCGACACCTCCTCGGCAATGGTTATAGCCTTGGGATTGACCTGATGAATGAGCCTGTTGGCAAGTGTGAGGTAGCAAATTGCATCGCCATTCTGTCCGGCATTGTAATAATCGCCATAGCCGCAGAATGCCTCGCCAAGACCATGACTGTAGTATATCATTGATGTTACACCGTCGAAACGGAAGCCGTCGAACTTGAACTCTTCGAGCCAGTATTTGCAGTTTGAAAGAAGGAAGTGTACAACCTCGTTCTTGCCATAATCGAAGCAGAGGGAATCCCACGCGCTGTGTATGCGTTTGTCATCGCCGTAGAAATATTGCGCCGGATCACCGTCGAGCAGGCCAAGTCCCTCGTTCTCATTCTTGACAGCGTGCGAGTGCACCAAGTCCATAATGACGGCAATACCCATTCCGTGTGCCGCATCGATAAGTTCTTTCAGTTCTTCTGGAGTTCCGAAACGCGATGATGCAGCAAAGAAGCTTGAAACATGATATCCGAAACTGCCATAGTATGGATGTTCCTGAATAGCCATTATCTGTATGCAGTTGTAACCGTCGGCTGCTATACGAGGAAGTACTTTCTCACGGAATTCACGGTAGGTGCCAACCTTCTCCTCTTCCTGTGCCATACCGATGTGGCACTCGTAGATTAGCAATGGGGTGCGCTTGGCTGTGAATCTCTTGTTCTTGAAGACATATTCCTCCTCGGGAGCCCAAACCTGGGCACTGAAGATTTTGGTAACATCGTCCTGCACTACCCTGCGCACCCAAGCCGGAATACGCTCGCCGCAGCCACCGTTCCAATAGACCTTCATCTTGTAGTGTTGGCCATGGGATAGTGCCTTTTTGGGAAGCCTTCTCTCCCACACACCTCCAGCAAGCGGCTTCAGTTCATATTCAGGACGCTCTTCCCAATTGGAGAAGTCTCCAATGAGTACGATTCTTGTCGCATTCGGTGCCCACTCACGGAATACCCATCCGGAGGATGTCCTGTGAAGACCGAAATAGAGATAACCCGAAGCGAAATCCGACAATGTCTGTCGTCCGTTCTTTGTCAGTTCCCTCTCCCTTTGCAGGAAATAGCGGTGTCTGCCCTCTATATCCAGACTATAAGGAGCCAAATAGCTGTCGCGTTCTACAAGTTTCAGCATTGTTCTAATTGTTTATGGTTAGTATAAGTCATGTCTTTCATACAACTGCCACCTTTACGACAATCTTCTTCATAGGAGCCGGAGTAATTGCCGGAGCATGACCGTCCTGTGGAAAGAAGACTACGAACTCATCGGTGTTCACATTGAAATACTCCCTTGCAGCCATCCCCTGCGGATAGAGAGCGGCATCTGCAGCCTCGTCGAAATCGGGTTCCGGAAGCTCTTTGAGTGGCGTATATCCCATTACTTCACCGGCAGTTATAGGTATCTGAATGTCGATATACTTGCGGTGAATTTCAATCATAGCCTCTTCCTTTGTCTTGGGTTTCACTTCCATTACATTGGCAAATACGGCATCACCGCATATCTCGTTCCTGCCCAACGGCAAACTGTTGAGGTCGCTGTTGAGAATGAATTCTATTGCTTTGGAAAAGTTGGGGTTAAGGTTTGAATAAACCTTGATGTTTTTCAATGAATCGAGTATCATAACATTATATTATTTCGAAATGCTGCCAAGGTTATATACACACTCCCTGACAACCTTTCCGTTTGAATCCTTTACAATAAATTTCCCATGACGCTGTCCTTCGGCAAATGTTCCTTCGTAGCGTGTGCCGTCCTTATCGACAGCGACTCCTGTACCATGCTCCTTACCGTTCACAAAACCCCCACGATACTTCATACCATTGGCCATGCGCAGTATGCCCGTACCATGCATCTTGTCATCGTTCCAGTCTCCCTCATAAACATCACCGTTGGCCCAAGTATATTTTCCTTTACCATGACGTTTGTCATCTTTCCATTCACCATCATATTCCGCACCTCCGGAAAAGGTCATACGCCCTTTGCCGTTACGCATATTATCCTTGAAATTTCCTTTGTAACAAGAACCGTCGGCATATGTATATACCCCATCTCCTTCGCGAAGGCCGTTCTTGAACATTCCTTCGTATTTCTCGCCATTGGGATTCAAGTACTTCGCCTTGCCGTCAAGTTCGTTCAGCACCCATTCTCCACTGCACACATTGCTGTCGGCAGAGGTATATGTTCCCTCGCCATGACGACGGCCATTCCTCCATGTTCCCACATATCTGCTGTTATCGGGCCAGACATAAGTTCCCATACCGTTGTACTTGTCGTATTTCCATTCTCCGGAATAGGAGGCACCGCTTGCAAAGAAATAGTTGCCCGAACCGGAGCGTTGGTCTTCGGCCCAGAAACCCACATAGAAATCGCCGTTGGGATAGTCCATTCTGCCATACCCGTGCTGGTAATCCTTATTCCAGCTGCCTTCATACTTCTTGCCGTCGGCAAAGTAGAATGTACCTGTACCATGCTGGCAGTCATCCTTAAAATCGCCCTCGTACCTTTCACCGTCTTTGAAACGGTATATGCCTTTCCCGTTACGCATTCCCTTGAGAAATTCTCCTTCATAGATATCGCCATTCGGATAGGTTGCCTTGCCTACACCATCGGGTTTCTTTCTCTTCACCTCACCCACATATATAGTGCCGTCCTTCAAAGTCAAAGTAATCTCATCAGGGTTCTCTTTAGGTGAAACAATCTCCTCTATTGGCTCCAGGCCTTCCTCTACAGCCTCTATAAAACCATCGGTCTTCTCCTTTGAATCAACCACGACCTTATCCTGCTTGTCATCTTTCTTATCCTCCGTCTTTTCCTCTTTTTGTCCCGATATCAGATCGGTCAACGGCTTGAAGCCATCTTTCAGGGCTTCGGTCAGTGATTGTGCACCTGCATTCAGTGTAAAAGCAGAACAAATGATGAATATTGGAATTATACGCTTTGTCATATCTTTAATAATTTATATGTGCTATCGAAGCAATATTGTCCGAAGCTGAGACAAACAGGACGCATAAAGCCATAGCACCAAATACAAAGATAATAACAAAGTTGAAAAAAGACAAAAGTGAACGGATATTTTTTCAAAAGAGGAAAGTGACAGAAAGGCAGTTCACACAGAAGTGCCCCAAACAGGGATTATACAAACCTTGCTGCAAAGTAAAGAATCATACTGCTCCCACGACTATTTCAATCATCCTGTCACGTGAGAGATATCTTTTTGCAACATCATGCAAATCATCGGGAGCAACGGATGCAACAACCTTCGCATATTCATTAACAGATGCAAACGATTCACCTGACAACCAGGTATTTATAAACACCTCGGATTTTGCCGACACACCCTCATACTCACGGCACAGTTCACCGAGGATATAATTGCGTACAAGCTGCACCTCCGATGCAGGAGGCGGAGCATCCAAGAGAGCATTAATTTCGTGATAGACCTCCTTTACGAGAGCCTCTACATATTCGTTTGCGGCCTCCGAGCTTATCATAAATGCATTCTTTTTGCCGTATGCATCAAGTTCTGCGGCAATATGGTATGTATATCCGTTCTCCTCTCTTATATTACTCATAAGCCTGCTGCCGAAATATCCGCCCAGCAACACCGACAGGAAACGGAATCTGAAGAAATCGGCATCATTGGAGTCCATTGCCATAAAACCGATTTTTACAGAACTTTGCAGTGTCCCGTCAAGATGTATATATTTCCTCCCATAAACAGGTTGCGGCACAGGCACGGCAAATGGCCGTAACGATTTGGAGGAACCCCACACATCTTGCCCGAAATATCTTTCCACAGCATCAAGCATTGCATCATCCACGCTGCCGCCAATGAACAGAGTACAATTCCGGCTGCCATACACGCTGTTGTAATAATCCCAAATATCATCTCTTGTTATGGCATCGTAATCATCCGGGCATACGACATGCCCCAAAGGATGGGACTCTCCCCAAAGGGATTGTTCAAAGTAACGTTGCGACAGGATATCGACCTTGCGGGAGTTCACCACAAAATAGGATTTGTTATTGTTCCGTACAACCTCAAGATTATCTACAGGAAAATCGGGGCTCTTCACAATCTTGGCAAGAAGTTCAACCAGAGGCAAAAAATGACGGGAAAGGGCATGCAGAGTCAAATGATTGCAGTTCTGCGACGAATAACTCTCAATCCATGCACCATGGTAGTCGAGACAGCAGGAGATTTCGCTTGCCGACATACCATTGCACCCTTCACGCAGCATCCTGTTCACGAACATCGCCTGCAACGGTTTGCTTTGTACACCATACCCTCCATCAAAGAGAATGTCGAGCCTCACGCTCCCTTTTCCGTCACCGGGTATCCGGAACAGCCTCACACCATTAGGCATCACCTTTTCTACAGGCAGCGCAAGCGGTGTGAAAGAGATCGGTTTTATCTGCGGAGGACGGTGCATACAGTCAATCGTTCCAGGCAAAACCTATAGACGCGGCAAACTCCTTGGCACGCTCAAGGTCATCGGGAGTGTCAATGCCTATAGTTTCAATATCTGTAACTCCCACCCTTATTCTATAACCGTTCTCAAGCCAACGCAACTGCTCAAGAGACTCGGCTTTCTCCATCGGAGACTGTGGGAGATGCGTAATTTCCTGGAGTGCTTTGGTCCTATATGCATAAATACCCAGGTGCTTGTAGAATGTATGTTCATTAAGCCAGTTCTCCCTCTCTACCCCACGGAGATATGGTATTACCGAACGGCTAAAATAAATTGCAAAACCGTTTTCATCCATGACAACCTTGGGAGAATTGGGTGACTCAAGACGTTCTATTCCATCGGCAGGCTCAAACGGCTTCACCAATGTTGCGATATCGGTCTCGGGATTGTCAAAGCATTCCATGAGTGCCTTTATCTGCTTTTGCTGTATGAAAGGCTCATCCCCCTGGATGTTCACTACCACATCACATTCAAGACCCATTCGTTTGTATGCATCGAGGCAACGTTCTGTACCGTTATTGCAATCTTCGGAGGTCATAACGACCTTACCGCCAAATGCCAGCACAGCATCTTTTATTCTGTCGTCGTCTGTAGCTACATAAAGCTCATCAAAACAGCCTTTAACCTGTTCATATACACGTTGTATGACCGGTTTGCCTCCAAGCATAGCCAAAGGCTTGCCGGGAAAACGCGTAGAGGCATATCGTGCTGGAATAATTCCGATAAATTTCATGTTTGTGTTATTTAGATATTTCCATTAGTCATTAATCGAACACACTATCAAAAGCATTACCATCCGTCTCTTCCTCAACAGGGAGATAATAACCGGCAAAAGTAGAGTCGGAGAGTTCTTCCGCCTGTATGAAATTGCTTTTGCATGGATCAAAGCCGTCAGGTATGTCGAATTTCTCATCCTTTGAATAAGGTAATGATTTGTCGGCATAAACCTTCTGCATATATAGTCCCCATATTGGCAGAGCCATTGAAGCACCTTGACCATCAGCCGTCATGTCAAAATGGATATCACGGTCTTCACCGCCGACCCAACAACCTGTAACAAGAGAAGGTGTATAACCCATGAACCATCCGTCGGCATTCTTTTGCGTAGTACCGGTCTTTCCGCAGAGGTCGGCATTTATCTTGTATATGCGCCTGATGCGCGAACCTGTACCTTCATTTATCACTCCTCGCATCATGTCAATCATCTTATAAGAACTCTCCTCGCTTATGACTTCGTTCTTGCGTGGCGAGAAAGTAGCAATGACATTCCCGGCATTATCCTCAATACGTGTCACAAATAGCGGAGACGTACGTATTCCTTTGCCTACGAATGTTGTATAGGCACTAACCATTTCCAGTACAGAGGCATCACAAGTACCAAGGCAAAGCGATGGAGTTGCATCTATATCAATACTTGTGAGACCATATTGTGCAAGAAGTTTCTTGAAGGCATAGGGACTTACCTGATTGATGAGATATGCCGATACCCAGTTATTCGACATTGTCAAAGCCCACTTAAGCGTCACCATCTCACCATATCTGCCACCCGCAGAGCTTCTGGGTTTCCAGATGCGGCCATTCTCCGTCATTATCTCCTGCTCCACATTCTCAACTTCGTCACAAGGAGTAAAACCGCTCTCCATAGCCAGTGAATAGAGATATGGCTTGACTGTTGAACCGACCTGGCGGCGACCGACTCCTGCCATATCGTACTTGAAGTGATAGAAATTGGTTCCGCCCACATACGCCTTCACTTCACCTGTTATCGGATCCATTGAGACAACACCGGTGCGGAGGAAATATTTGTAATGTCTGATGGAATCCATCGGAGTCATAATGGTATCCTTGATGCCATCATATGTAAATATCTCCATTTCGCAAGGGGTGTGGAACGATTCCTTGATCTCATCTTCCGTATATCCCTGATTCTTCATTATACGATAACGCTCACTCTGCTTCATATTACGGTCAAGAATCTTCTGGACCTCTTTTTCGCTGAGTTGGCTTGTATAAGGAGCTGTTTTCTTTCCTTTCTTGGTCTCATAGAATCGTGGCTGCAGATAATCGACCATATGTTCCTTTACTGCTTCTTCGAGGTATGTCTGCATACGCGAGTCTATGGATGTATATATCTTCAAGCCATCGGTATATATGTTATACTTCTCTCCATTGGGCTTGAAGTTCTTGTTGCACCAGCCATACAGAGGATCGCTGACCCAATTGATAGAATCGTCATGGTATTTTTGCTTCTCCCAGCCACGATATTTTGACTTGTCAGGTTTCTCCGCTGTCATATACAAACGAAGATACTCTCGGAAATATGCCGCAATACCGGCATTGTGGTCGGCTGTATGATAATCCAATGTCAACGGAAGTGACGACAACGAGTCACATTCGGCACTTGTAATGTAACCGGCTTTCCGCATCTGCCCCAATACCACATTACGTCTGTCACGCGTCTTCTCGGGACGACGGCGGGGATTGTAAAGCGAAGAGTTCTTGCACATACCCACAAGCATTGCCGCCTCTTCGATGTTCAGTTGGCTGGGTTGCTTGCCGAAATATACATATGCCGCACTCCTGATGCCGACGGCATTATTTCCGAAATCATATTTGTTCAGATAGAGTGTTATGATTTCATTCTTAGTATATTGTTTCTCAATCCTTACTGCAATAACATGTTCAAGAACCTTCTGTTTTATTCGGTCGAGACTATTTGTCGAAGCCTGCTCCGTATAAAGCAGTTTAGCGAGCTGTTGGGTAATGGTACTGCCTCCGCCCGAGTTCTCCTGACCAAGGATACCAGTCTTGATAAGTGCTCTGAACGATGCCCTCAGGTCGAT
>JAFXHQ010000009.1 GCA_017536325.1 Bacteroidaceae bacterium | reverse complement strand
GTCTATTCTCAAATTACTTGAGAGCGAAGATCTCATCCTCACCAGCTACGCATGTGAAGATCTTGTCCTCGCGGAGCAACCAACCCAAACCGAGGTAAAGCTCCTTCTCCTTCAACTTAGTCTTTGTCTTAATCTCCTTCAATGTGAGACCCTCTGTCTCGTTCAAAGCAGTCCAGATGCGGCCTGCAAATGCACCAGCATTTTCAATCATAATTCTTCGTTATTTAATTAAACATTAATTATAGCTATTCTTAGCTTGTTGAGAACCAGTGTCTTACGGTTCTTGAGAACCGTCTTTAGGGTTGCTTCTCGTAATTCGGGTGCAAAGGTACAACTTTTTTTTTACATAGCAAATAAAAAGTGGTGATTTTCAATAATTTTCTGCAAATTTATAAAGAAATCGGCCCTTTTTCGTCCATTTTATTCAACAGTTTGCTGCCGGTACTCAAATGAAAGTGCAATTTATTGTATTTGTTGTTGTCGGCGAGTATGGATAGGCAAGAAAACGTTGGTTGCATGCGATGCAGATATGTTGAATATAAATATTTATGATATGACAATAGTATTTGATTATTTAGTATATTTGTACGGATATTGGAAAAATGGATGATTGATTGGAAAAGATATTATTTACAAAAAAACAAATAAACAATGAAAAAAGTAATCTTTTTAGGTATGATGTTCCTGATGGCTTTGACTGTGCAGGCGCAGAAACGTTGTGTGGTATTGGATTTTCAAGTAGGCTCCAATGTAACAGAGGAGGAAACCGACGGTATTTCATACATATTCCGTTCTAATTTTCAGCCCGAAGGTTATACAAAATTGGAGCAAGTGTTAGTTACCCGTACTATAAGAGATTTTGGTTATTCACGTACCGAAATGACTCAGCAAGAAATGATTAAAATAGGTCGCAACTTGGATGCAAACATCGTGGTTGTGGGAATCTTAAACAAGTTTATGGATGAGTATAGTGTAGATATCCGCGTTATAGACGTGGCAATGGGTAATACTCTTGTTAATGAGAGTGGCAATTTTATGAAGGACTCCTATCGTGATTCAATGGAGAAGACCGCAAACAACCTTGCTAAAAAATTGAGTGGAGATGCAGGTGGAAAAGCAATTTCCTCGTCCAAAAAGACTGTTAGTCCGGGTTACACCGATCTTGGGTTGCCAAGCGGAACTATATGGAAAAATTTTAATGCTACAGGTTTTTACGGATACGACGAGGCTGTTTCGCAGTTCGGTAATCGTTTGCCATCCAAAGCACAATGGGAAGAACTTAAGGCTGAGTGCCAGTGGTCTTGGACTGGTAGTGGATATAAGGTTACAGGACCCAATGGAAATTCTATTGTCCTGCCAGATGCCCACTATCGCGATTGCTCTGGAAGCGTCAACAACGTAGGGTCCGGCGGCGGCTATTGGTCGTCCTCGCCCGATGACTCAGATTCCGCGTGGAACCTATTCTTCAACGCAGGCAACGTGTTCATTTACTGCAGCCGTCGGTGCAACGGCTATTCTGTGCGCCTTGTTCAAGATTGACGATTGCGCACGCAAGAGCGCAATCGAAGGACATTCGAAATATTTGTCTGGCTGTTCGGTTTCCGGCAGCCAGACTTCAACGAGCCGCAACGCGGCTCGTTTTATAAAAAGAATCTGGTGAGAAGTGTGTCTTCTCCTGAGTGTCGTGTACTACATTCTCAATTGCGGTTTGAACTTAATCTTGAAACCAATCTTGTAAATCTGTATATATAAGTTTATTCCTGTTCCTTGTTCTCAAGGTACTCAGCAAAGATTCGGGCGGCTTCTTCGACCATCTTTACACAGGGGCGTTTCTTGTAATACTCGGCAGTGCGTGCCTCGGGTGTCGCAGGGGTAGGGGCGTTCTTTGCAAGCCCAAGCAGCTCAGCGCAAATGAGCGAACCGTTGCGTTTCTTGAACTCCTCGGCAAGCCCCTGCACTACCTTGTAGTTTGCCTCCTTGCCTTCGCGGTCTTTGCCGTCGGTGCAGCCGGTCTCAAGCCCGGCAAGCATGAACAGACCGCATGCAGCACCGCAGGTCTGGCGCATACGTCCGATACCGCCTCCGAAAGATGCCGACATCTTCAATGCCTGTTCTTCTGTAAATCCGTAAAGGTCGGCATATGCTGCAACGACCGATTGGCTGCAATTGTATCCCTCCTTGAAAAGTGATACAGCTTTTTCTATTCTCTTTTCCATGTTCAAAATAATACAAGAAGATGACTTTGGAGTCACCCTCTTGTAGTGCAATAATGTTTATCAAATAAGGCCACGTGCACGGAGCAGTGCTGCCGGGTTGGGGTCGGCACCACGGAATTTGCGGTACTCGCGCATGGGGTCTTCGCTTCCGCCCATTTCGAGCAGGTGCTTGAAACCGGCTGCAGTCTCCTGGTCGAAGATACCCTTCTCGAGGAAAAGCTCGAATGCATCACAGTCGAGGACTTCGGCCCACAGATAGGCGTAATAGCCTACTGCATATCCTCCACCGAATACGTGTGCGAAGTTTGTGCTGCGGTAACGGTATTCGATTTCGGGGATGAAACCGAGCTCCTTGCGTAGCTGTTTCTCATATTCGTTGCAGTCGAAATTGCTGTAGTCGTCAACGAGGTGCATCTTCATGTCGAGGAGTGCTGCGGCAACAAGTTCTGTTGTCTCGAAACCTGAATTGAAGTGTGCACTCTGTTGCATCTTTGCAATGAGTGTGTCGGGGATAGCTTCTCCGGTCTGGTAATGTCTGGCATATGTAGGCATAACATCGGGGTGAACTGACCACTTCTCGTTTATCTGCGAGAAGAGTTCCACGAAGTCATGTTTTACGTTCGTGCCGCTTACACTAGGGTAGTGTGCCTGTGTGAGCATTCCGTGCAGTGCGTGGCCGAACTCGTGGAACAGGGTACGTGTCTCGTCTATGTTCAGGAGTGCCGGGGTATCGCCTTGCGGAGCTGTGAAGTTGCATACGTTCACAATCATCGGGCGTATGTTCTCGCCGCCGAGGTTCTTCTGGTTCACGAAGTTGGTCATCCATGCTCCCTGGCGTTTTGAGTCGCGTGGGAAGAAGTCGGTGTAGAAGAGACCAAGGTGTGCACCCGACTTGTCGAGGACTTCATATACCTCTACGCCCTCATAATATACGGGAATGTCGTTGCGTTTTACAAAATAGACTCCGTAGAGCTTGGTTGCGCAGTCGAACGCGCCTTTAAGTACGTTCTCGAGCTTGAAGTATGGCTTTATCACAGCATCGTCGAGTGCATATTTCTCCTTACGCAACTTCTCGGTGTAGTAGAACCAGTCCCAGCCCTCTATCTTTATGCCTGCACCTTCGCGGTCGGCAATCTTCTGCAGCTCGGCACGCTCTTCCTTGGCACGCTGTACAGCGGGTTTCCATATGCTGTTGAGGAGCTCAAGCGCAGCTTCGGGTGTCTTTGCCATCTTCTCGTCGAGTACAAAGTGCGCGTAGCTCTCGAAGCCGAGCAGTTTTGCCTTCTGCTGACGCAGTTGGAGTATCTCCTTTATCACAGCTTTGTTGTCGTTGCTGTCGTTGTTGTCGCCACGTCCATAGTAAGCCTTGTAAACCTTTTCGCGCAGAGCACGGTTGTCGGCATACTGCAGGAATGGTATGCAGCTTGGCTTGTCGAGCGTGAAGGTCCAGCTCTTGCCGTCCTCGCTTGCAGCAGCATCAATGATGCTCTGCGGCAGTCCGCTTAGGTCGGCCTCGTCTGTTATCACAAGCTTGAATGCCTTGTTGTCGGCAAGCAGGTTGTTGCCGAACTGTACCGACAGAAGACCGAGCTTTGTCTCAATGTCGAGCAGGGTTGCCTTATCTTCTGTTCCAAGCAGTGCGCCGCCACGTACAAACCCCTGGTAGTAGTTCTCGAGAACAATCGCCTGCTCCTCGGTGAGCCACAGGCCGGTACGGTTGTCGTAAAGTGCCTTTATGCGGCTGAATAGTGTGTCGTTCATGAATATGTAGCCATTGAGCTCTGTCATCTTTGGAATGACGTAGTTCTCAATCTCTACCATCTGTTCGTTGTTGTTGCTCTCGTTGAGGGTGAAGAAGATGGATGAAACCTTCTCGAGTATCTTGCCGCTCATCTCAAGGGCATCGATGGTGTTGGCATAGGTTGGCTCTTCCTTGTTCTCGATGATGGCCTTGACATCGGCACGCTTCTGTGCGAAACCTTGGTCGAAGGCTTCCTTATAGTCTTCGATTTCAATCTTGTCGAATTCGGGTGCACCGAACGGTGCAGTACTCTCGCTCAGGAGGGTGTTGCCCTTCTCTGCCGGGGCAGTGTTCTTTTTGTCCGACTTGCATGCATTCATTGTGAGCATAATCGATAAAGTAAGTAGTGAATAAAACAGTTTCTTCATATCTTTTGTAGTTTTGTTCTTGTAACCGACTGCGAAGATAATAAAAAAATAGGCTATGCCAAAACATTTGTGCATAGCCTGTTAATACTCTGCGTTTCTGCCTAACGGTACTCGTTCCCCCTGACAGCAAGCCCCATGTTTACGGATATGCTTTCGAGCTCCCCCATAACTCCATTGCGCCTGTATGAATCCTTCAGGTACAAAGGAAAACAAATGCGTCCCTCGTCGGTGCTGCATGCCATGGCTTCTCTGTCGTAATCGACGAACATTACCGACACGAAATATTTGCCGGGCTCCATAATGATGTCGCCGTTGACTGCCACATTGAATTCCTGCTTCTTCCCGCTTACCGGAATGATGATGTAAATGGGGCTATGCAGTACATTCTGGAATCCATTCTTTTCATTGTAGATGTTTATTCTCAGTCTTGCTCCCTCGATGCTGTTTGAACGCACCTTGAATGCAATTTCTTTTACTTCGAACATTTTCTCTGTTTCTATCATTGAACCTATTTCGCTGCCGACACCGGCTGTTGACCACATTGTAGCCGCGCCCGGGATGCGCATTCCCCGTCCGGCCAGTCTTCCCTTTTTCTTCTTACCGCCATATACAACCACTTCGTCGAGCTTCCTTGCCTGCATTACAACAGGAATGCTTCTGTCGGCAAGTGCAACTGCAGCAACGACTGTGTCCTTGTATGATATATGGCTTATCTTTACCGAATCGTTCTCCATTATATCGGCATTGAGCGTGAACTCCCCGTTGCTTGCCGACAGCGTTCCTATGTTTCTTCCGCAAATTCCCACCGATGCATATTCTACCGCAGCCCCGTCGGGGCCGATGATTCTCCCTGATACGGCAGAGTGCTCCTGTGCTGCCATGCTGCAGGCAAGCAGTGCCGGAATGATTGATATATACTTTCTCATAGCCGTTTGAATCTTATTCCCTGTATTCCAGTATGTCACCCGGTTGGCAATCGAGTGCCTTGCACAGGGCATCAAGGGTGCTGAAACGCACTGCTTTAGCCTTTCCTGTCTTAAGTATCGAAAGGTTCGCCTGTGTAATTCCTACCTTCTCGGCAAGTTCTCCCGATGTCATCTTGCGCTTCGCAAGCATGACATCAACATTCACTATTATAGACATTGCATAGTTTTTTATATGGTAAGGTTATTCTCCTCGCTTACTTTCACTGCAACCTTGTACAGTAGCGCGAATATCACAAGCAGTGCCGCATAGAGCAACGTGTCGCCATTGATTACGAACGCAGCATTCTCTCCGCCGGTCAAAGCTGTTGCAGCGTTGTCGTCGCAGATGTTCCCTATGAGGTAGCTTGTGGCAATTGCATACATTATCTTTACGTTTGCACCGGGGAAAAGCACTCCGTTCCTTATGGCTTTCAATTGCTTGCATAGGAATACAATAATAAGTGTATAGAAGAGGGACTTGAAGAGCAACCGCCCGGCGAATATGACAGCTTGGATAGGGTATAGCTCATCGTGCCATACGATACAGCCCTCGCCGCTGCCTGTGCTTATGAAATAGCTCTGTACAAGAATCCATACAATGCTCACTATACATATAAGCGATGCAAATATTGTCACTCCCATCATTTTTCTGTAACCTTTTGTTTTCATAAATAAGATGTTTTTCTACGTTACTTTTATTCCTTTTTTGTTGCCGGCACTGCAAATATATCTCTGATTTATCGAAAAACAATAAAAATAGAAAGAAAAACAATAAAATTAATATTGTTTAACGATAAATGTATTTCTTGATGTGGGAAAAGCCTGTTTGCTTGCTTCTGGGAAATAGTGTATATTTGCATAAGCAGTCATTTTGGCAAAGAAGAGATCCTTCACTTATGTTCAGGATGACAAAATCGCGAGAAGCAATCATAGTACTGTCATGCTGGAGCGCAGCGAAGCATCTTTAACAGCAGGACTTATTATGCTGATTGTGAAAATAGATCCTTCACTTATGTTCAGGATGACAAAGTCGCGAGAAGCAATCATAGTACTGTCATGCTGGAGCGTAGCGAAGCATCTCAAAAGTGTGTACAGAAGAGATCCTTCACTTATGTTCAGGATGACAAAGTTGCGAAGGTAATCATTGGCATTAGTTTTCAGTTTCCCGTTTATGATAATCCGCAAAGCAACATACGAAGATATTCCGTCACTAATGCGGCTCTTTGAGAGTGCAAAGGGCATTATGCGTTCAAGCGGCAATATGCACCAGTGGGGTAACGGCTACCCGTCGGAAGAGATTGTACGCAAGGATGTCGATGCAGGGGTGTGCTATGTGATGTGCGGCGATGACGGTATTGCAGCAACCATGGCATTTATTCCGGGCCCCGACCCTACATATTCTGTAATTGAAGGCGGTGCATGGCTCGACGATGCTCCATATCATGTTATTCATCGCATTGCTGTTGCCGTGCCCGGCAAAGGATGTGCCCGCCGTTTGCTCGACTGGGCTTTTGGACATACCGGCACAGTGCGCATCGATACGCACCGCGACAATGTGATTATGCATCATATATTAAAGAGCTACGGTTTTACATATTGCGGCGTAATTCATCTTGCCAACGGCGACCCGCGAGATGCGTATCAAAAGAGTACAGAGAACAGATAACAGAGTACAGAGAACAGATGACAGATGATAGATGAAAGATGAAAGCTGAGCCGTAGGCGAAGCTTCGATAACGTACGCAGCAACAGGTCGCGCGTAACACGGTAAAGTCGTGCCGCGTGGGTTGCGGAAAGCTTATGTTGTCAAAGATGAAAGTTGCGATTGAGCAAGAGCAACTTTCCGTTTTCCACTTTCCAATATAAAAAACTTTTATTACAAATTTAAACACTTCTTAATTAGCTTTTTAAAAAATAAAATTATATTTGCCTTTCTAATAACGTAACACGACAAAAAGATGGGAATGATTAAGCGTAAGCCGGGTGATATGAACCTGCAGCAGGATGTCCGGTTCAACTGGGATACATTCATACATAATGTTACAAACGGCAAGTATATTCTGTTGCTTGGCAGTGAGGTGATGCTGAAGAAGGACTTGGGCGATGACTCATGCGGCGACAGCCATAAGGCAATGTTCAATGCAGTGCGCAGTGTGCTTGTAGAGGATAATGTCCTTGCTCCGAACAATACAGCCGATAACTTTACCGATCTCTCCGATAGGATAAACAATCTCCCGGCTCTCATACGCAAGGTCATAGACAGTGATTACGAGTTTACAATAGACGACCTGGAACCTGGGCTTGTAGAGTTGATGAAGAGCGGTCTTTTCCGTGTAGTGCTCACAACAACGTTCGACCCCTATGCTCTGGAGCTTATGGAGAGCGTGTGGGGCAAGGGCAATGTAAGGGTAATGAACATCAATAGCCTGCGCAGCAACGATGAGTTCGATTTCCCGGCATATATAAACGACGATACTGTAGCACCGTTGCCGCCTACTCTCTATTATATCTTCGGCAAGGCCTTTCCAAAGGACGACAGGATACCTTTTGTGGTTACCGACAACGATGCTATCGTAACCCTTACGAAGTGGATGGGCAACAGTGCTCCCGGCAACTTCCTGGAGTATATACGTTCCAAACGTATAATAGCTTTGGGGTGCAAGTTCGACGATTGGTTCTTCCGTTTCTTCTGGTATATGCTGCGCGGCGAGATGCCCAAGATTTCGTGGGGCGAGGTGGCTGTTTCGTTGGATATGGACGTTGAGAGTGACCGCAAACTGAAGAAGTATCTCGACCACGAGAAAATCTTCTTCCAGCACGATGCACGTACTTTCATTGCCGATATGCTGGAGCACTTGCGCGATTACAGAATAGCCGACAGGATACTGGATAGCCGCAGTTACGATGGTGTCTTCATATCATATGCACACGAGGATTTCCAATTTGTGTCGCGCCTCTTCTTCAGCCTGCGTGAGCGTGGAATCTCGGCATGGTTCGACGAGCGCAATCTCCTGGGCGGCGACAGTTATGACCGGGCAATCCCTGATGCCATTTGCCGGAGCCGCATCTTTCTTCCCGTGCTCAGTGCACAGTGCCAGGCCGATATGACAAACGGTATCACGCGTTTCTATAAGGATACGGAATGGGCTGCAGCCCAGACACAATGCAATATCAACCCCAACGGGTTGAAGGTACTGCCGGTGCGCTTGCCCGGTTACGATACCCGTTCACAGGTGAATGCCGATATGTTGCCGCCTTGTATGCGTGTTACACTGTTCGACCTTGAACAGAAGAACGTGAACGAACTGGCACGGCGCATTAAGGAACTTCTGAACAGCTTCTAATAATTACTGTTGGCTATGAAAACAAATCCTTGGTTAGGGCTATCCTCATACGATGAAGAGAAAATAAAGGAAGGGTACAAGTTCTGTGGCCGTTCGGCTGCAACAACAGAGCTGTTCTCGCTTGTCGATAACAATGTCTTTGTAACCATGTATGGCAAATCGGGTATCGGCAAGTCCTCATTGCTTCAGGCAGGGCTTTTCCCAAAGCTGCGCGACAATGACTACTTCCCGGTGTATATAAGGCTCGGTAACAGCAATACTCCCGGTCTTTCCTACGCAAAGGCAATAACGGATGCCATTGATGCCGAACTCGGTAAAGCGGGCTTCGAAGCCGTGCAGTCGGCCAATACCATTGCCGATGAACAGCCAGCAACGGCTGCCGACAACTACCTGTGGCACTATTTCGTGTCGCGCGAATTCCGTGATACGGCCGGCAGAGTAGTGTTCCCGGTCGTTGTTATCGACCAGTTCGAGGAACTCTTCTTCCTCGACAAGCAGCAGCTCGACACACTCATGCGCCAGGTCTATCTGCTCATCGATGACAGTTCTCTTTCCGCTTCAACAGCCGACAGCTATGTAACCAATTACCGTTTCCTCTTCTCAATACGCGAGGACGACTTCTTCCGCCTCGAGGATGCCATTGAACGTCAACGTCTTGTTGATATGAAGTACAACAGGTACCGCCTCCTCGAACTCAGCGACACCGATGCAACCGATGTCATTCTGCAACCATCGGGCAATATCATCAATGTCGAAGAGGAGGCCATTGTCGTGCAACGCATAATAAAGGAGGCAAAGGGCGAAAGCGGCGAGATAAACAGTGCCATCCTCTCATTGCTTTGCAGCCGGCTCTACGATGCAACTATTGCCAAAGGCGACAAGGTTATAACAATGCGGTCACTCGAGGCATTCCTGCAAAGTTCGGGCGGAAATTTCCTTGCATCGTTTTTCGACGATGTCATCGCACGCATAAATGACCGTAAAAAATGGGAATATATCGAGGATATGCTTGTAACCGATGACGGCCGCCGTAACTCGGTACTGGAATCGCAATTCAACAAGAATGTGCCCGGTTGCGATTTCCTTTTCAGCGGCAAGATGGCAATGCTGCGCTATGTCACTTATTCTGCAGGTGCAGGCCGTCATGTTGAGATGATACACGACCTGCTTGCAAACCATCTGAAGTCAAGCCGAAATGAACGCCGGCAGAGAGTGCAGATACAGAAGATGCGTCGTCGCCAACGCCGTAATGCTGCCCTTATAGCTGTTATCCTGTTAGTGGCAGGCTTCTTTGCATACCAGTTTGTTTCGATATCAAGGAAGAATGATGAGATTACAAAGAAAAACAGCGAGATTAAAAAAGAACGCGAGAAATTGCTCATAACCCAGTCGCGGTACCTTATGAGTGAAGCACAAAAAGAATACGATAATGGTAATATTACCAAAGCACTGCGGTTGACGCTTTATGCCTTACCTAAGGATTTGGATAACCCGGATAGACCATACGTCCCTGAAGTAGAGCAGATATTGAGAAAAAGTGATATGTATGGTAATTTAAAAGGTGATACCCTCTATAGTAGAAGTGTATTGCACCATAACAGATTTGTCCATTCTGCTTTCTTTAGTCCGGATGGAAGGTTTGTCGTGACTGCATCCTGGGATGGGATGGTGCGTATATGGGATGTCGTGAGTGGAATACCTGTTACGAAACCGATAAGGCATGAGGGTAATGTGAATTCTGCAGTATTCAGTCCTAATGGGGAATATGTAGTAACTGCATCAAGTGATAGCACAGCACGCGTGTGGAATGCTTCGACAGGAGAACCCTTAACACCTTTGTTGCAACATAATGACGTAGTTTATTCTGCAATTTTCAGTCCCAATGGGGAATATGTTGTAACCGCTTCATGGGATAATACTGCCCGTGTATGGGATGCTGTGACGGGCAAACCAGTTGTTCTCCCTTTCAGACATGATGGCGCAGTGAATTCTGTAGCCTTTAGTCCCGATGGAAAGAATGTTGTTACAGCATCAGAAGATAATACTGTTCGAGTGTGGAATATTAAGACAGGTGAACAGATGACTCCACCTATGTTGCACGGTGCTCCTGTCTCTACAGCTTTCTTTAGCTCAAATGGAAGATATGTTGTAACTGCATCGAATGATAAGAGTGCTCGTGTTTGGGATGCGGTAACTGGCAAATTATTGAAAAGCCTATTGCAGCACAATGGCATTGTAAACTATGCTTCATTCAGCCCTGATGGTAAATATGTCGCTACAGCATCCGATGACAGTACATCCTACATCTGGAATATTGATGATGGTAAAATTGTGGTGGGGCCATTGCTGCATACAGCTCCTGTCCGTACAGCTTCTTTTAGCCAAGATGGACGTTATGTTGTGACAGCATCGGATGACAAGACTGCTCGTATTTGGGAAACAGATAATGGCACTGCAGCAAGCATACCCTTAGAGCACAACCGAGGTGTGCTTAGTGCGGTTTTCAGCCCTGATGGTAAATCTGTACTAACGGCATCTTGGGATAATACTGCCAGAATTTGGATGTTGGGTGATACCCCGCCTGAGGTTGGGCTTAAACCGAATGATTGCACATATATTGAGAAATGTGTTTCAAAAGGCAGGTATGCACTTGTATTATTGGATGACAATACAGCCTGTGTACAGGATACTATAAGAGGAAACTATATAACTACACTTAAGGAACACAATGGCAATGTTAAGTATGCTACTTTCAGTCCTAATGGAGAATTGGTCGTTACTGCTTCTACTGATAATACGGTGCGTATTTGGAATGCAATGACTGGCGAACCTGTTGTGTGGTCGATATCCCATAGTAATATTGTGAATTTTGCAGCATTCAGTTCCGACAGCAGATATATCGCAACGGCATCCAGTGACAATACTGCTCGTGTGTGGGATGCTACAACAGGCAAGCCAGTAACAGAACCGTTGCACCATAAGGACTATGTTAATACTGCAATTTTTAGTATGGATGGAAAATATATTGTTACAGCATCAAGAGATAAAACAGCCCGTGTATGGGATGCAATAACCGGTGAACCTGTAACCGAACCATTACAACACGATAGTTCTGTTTGTTCTGCTGTTTTTAGCCCTGACGGAAAATATATTGTAACGACATCTGTGAATGGAACTGTTCGTGTCTGGCCATTCCCACCCTTGCAGGAGCTAATAGACAAGTACCGAAAGGACCCCGAGCACGACTGGTCTTTGACTCAAGAAGAAAAGGATGAATACAGCCTTGAGTAATTATTGAACAAACAGATATAGAACAATGGATGCCGAGAAGAAATATTTCGCATTTATAAGCTATAAGCGCGAAGATGAGAAATGGGCCAAGTGGTTACAGCATAAACTGGAACACTATCGTTTCCCTACCAATCTGAACGGCCGTACTGACTTGCCGAAGAGTGTTCGCCCGACATTCCGCGATGTTACTGACCTGAAGCCCGGATTCTTGGCCGAAGAGATAAGCAATGCGCTGAATGATTCTCAGTGGCTTATTATTGTATGCTCTCCCCGTAGTGCAAAGAGCCCTTGGGTATGCAAAGAAGCACGTACATTCATAGAACAAGGCCGTGCCGACCATATAATTCCTTTTGTGGTAGAAGGCATCCCGTTTTCGGGCGATGAAAAAACAGAATGTTATCCCGAGGCACTTCTTGAACTTACCGGCAGACAGGAACTTCTCGCGGCCAATATAAACGAGGTTGGTCG
>JAFXHQ010000087.1 GCA_017536325.1 Bacteroidaceae bacterium | reverse complement strand
CGACGCCGTCAAGCGCGGATGCAAGCGCGCCAGGTTCAAGTTCAACACCCTTAAGACGGGAGAGCAGCATGCTGTCGATGTCTCCTGTAATGAAGAAGTCTCCGGCAAGGTCTATCTTGCGCACCTTCCCATCCTTGGCATCGATGCTTGCACGGAACTCGCCTACCCCTTCGATGCGCCTTGTCTTGACAATGGAATAGGCCGGGTTGTTGCCGTAGATGAATTCGGGCGTATAGTACTCTTTCTCTATCTCTTTTATAGTTTCAATCTCACTTGGCTGGAGAGTGTATGCGGAGTGACATAGCTCATTCCTTAAATATTCCTTGAGGCCATCAAGCGAGAGTGATATATAACGGTTCAGTGTAGTGACGTGCTGACGTACCGATTCCACTCCCTTGCTCTTGAGTTTTGTGTCGGAAGGTGTTGTAGCACGTGTCATGTGTTCCAGGTCGGTATCGTAGAGCATTGTGCCATGCACGATACTGCGCCCCGGAAGATGATAGAATGCGTTTCCCGATACCTTCTTTCCGCCTACAAGGATATCGTTGCGGCCTGTAGTACGGGCATTAATGCCCAGCTTCTGCAGGGCATGCTCGACCATGAGCATGTAGCGGTTGAAGGTGAAATTGACATTGGTATCGGGGGTTATATATGAGAGCATCAGGTTGCTCTTGTCGGCATAGACACATCCGCCTCCGCTCTTGCGACGATAAAAGGCGATACCATTGGCATTGCAATATTGTGTGTCAACCTCGCTCTCGACGAGCTGGTTCCGGCCGAAGATTACAGTAGGCTCTACCTGCCACATAAAAAAGTAGTCCTGCGCGGGAAGTTCCCGTGCTACATACTCCTCCACCGAAAGATAGAAAGGCAAGGAGTATTGACACTCTTCGGAAAATGCAATGTATATCATCTCATATCATTGACAGGAAGCGTTGCATACAAATTTATGAAAAGATATTCAAAAAGCAATCGCTATAACATTTTTTATGAAAACATTGACCATAGACACAGAAATACAGCCGGCCCGGTCACAAAAATACACATTTTGATTTTTTTATTGAATTTTATATGTAGATTTGCAAACCAAGCAAACATAAACAAACCATTTAAACTAAAGTATCATGAGCAATTCAAGCCGTGCAACCGGAGCATCCGGCACATTATCCATCATTTCAAGCATACTTATCATTGCATTCACTTTTATCCCGTTATACATATCAGACAAGATCAGTGTTTGGAATGTGATGTATGACTTTGTTGAGGATGGCAGAGACTATTTATGGATTGGCATCGCTTATTTTGTATTCCTGTTCCTGCTGTTGATAAACATTTTCGTACAGATTGCAAACTGCAACAAGAGTCTGACATCTTCCCTGGCATTTTTCAGTACATTCTTCATTGTAATGCACATTATAGAGTTTTCCGATTATTGGCAGATTACCGGTGTAACATTCTATGTTGTAGCATTTGCAACAATAATGATGTTCGTTGCATGCGGTTTGCCTAGCGGAAGGAAACTCGATGATGACAATGCCGCAGTAAGGGAATATATGAATGAGAGGAAAGCAGAAACAAGACAGACCAGCAACGAGGTAAACGAGCTCAGGAACAAGATACACCAGATGGAGCTGGACAATGAAAAGAAAGAGATAGACAGGCTGAAGGCCAAGATAGAAAGGTTGGAAGAGGAGAAAAAGCGTTCGGCATATGCAAGACCTGAACGTCCTGCAGCTTACACAAGACAGGAACAGCCATCGCCCTATGAAAGGCCCGAGCGTCCTACACCTTACACAAGACAAGAACAGCCTTCGCCATATGCCGATGATGAACAACCGACAAAATATGCAAGACCGGAACAGCCCAAACATGAGCAGCCACGCAGGGTACACACAGCAGAAGAAACAAGAAAAGAATCCGAAAACAAACCTCTGCTTATAGACGATAACGATATCCAGATAATTGGATAAACAATTTTAAAAACCACCACAGCGAGGACAGCCCGTGGGCTGTCCTCGCTGTATGTATATCAGGACTATAGTATAAATAGTTCTATCACAGAGCTGTATGGTTTATACGACAACATATTAACGGCACAGCATCACCCGCACCGTATTTCTGGCGAAGCAGAAATACCCCTAAAGGGCATCACTATGTATAAAAAATGAGGGGTGCCCTTGCGGACACCCCTCACATGGATATCGATTGCTTATGCAACCTTCTCAAGACGTTTGAGGATTGAGAATATGAATATTGCAGAAAGAAGACATACTGCAATGAGCACACCCCATACCACATAAAGCGGCAATGAACCCCAAAGCAATGCAGGAACAGCAACAAGGAAATTACCGATAGCTGTTGCTACGAACCAGCCACCCATCATCATACCCTTGTATTTAGGAGGTGCAACCTTGCTCACGAAGGACATACCGATAGGAGAAAGGAACAACTCAGCAATTGTAAGTATGAAATATGTTATTATCAACCAGTTTGGAGAAACGTATTCTACCGGTTCAATTGACTCGAGGACTGCATTCTGCTCCTCTATCTGGCTTGTCACTGTTGCCGGAAGCTTGTCGCTGTAAACGCTATATACACTGTCATAAGAAGCGACCATGGACTTTCTTAGTTCAACGATATCGTTTCTCTTTACAGAATCGCTCTTTATATCAGCCTCTGCAAGAAGAACGTTCTTATAAACCTCTGAAAGAAGCTTGTTGTCAACCTTTTCAGAAGCATATTCAGCCTTTACGGCAACTGTACTGTCGGTAATGACAGGGTTAGTACCGATCTCCTTTACAAGGATATTAGACTTGTTCATGAGAACCTCAAGATTTCCCTTCTCATATGCCAACTGGTTAGCCTCTTGTACATCAGGTACCTGAAGGCCGCTTGAACCGAGAAGAAGAACAACGAATCCGGATCCTGCAACAAGCATACCGATACCGATCTTCTTAGGTGAAGATATTGGCTTCTTCCTGTTTGCGAACCAACCGAAAACAAGCATTATTATAGGAGTAAGAGCCACAACGAAACATGGATTGAACTGCTGGAATATCGGTGCTTCAACCTCTACCGAACCCATTACATTCAATGCCTTGTAAACAAGTACACCGCCGGTAGCCAAAATAACCAATGTAGAAACGAGCTTGCCCTTTACAGTCTTTGACTGGAAAAGATTAATGAAACCATATACACAGATGATGGCAAGAACAAGATTCCAAACATTGAACATGAGGCTTGTAATGCCTGAATCGGACTTGGCAGTGTATATTTCGGCAAACTGTGTCATTGTTGTTCCGTTCTGGTGGAATGCCATCCAGAAGAATATTACAACGGCAAATACAAGACATAGACAAACGATACGCTCTTTTGTCTGAGAAGGAGTGAGCTGCTCTTCAACAACATCTGTTGCAGACTTGTCAACCACCTTGGCACGATCGGCATGAGCAAAAGTCTTGCGGAATGCATAGTAGATGATGATTGAGAAAATAAGAGATATACAAGCTACACCGAATGCAAAGTGATATGAATCGGCCTTGCTTATACCATACTCTTCCTGTACATATCCCATAACACCAAGGGCTGCAGCTGCTGCGAACATTGAACCGAGGTTGATAGCCATGTAGAAAATGCTGAAACCCTCGTCACGCTTTGCCGAATATTTGGGATCGTCATACAAGTTACCGACAAGCACCTGAAGATTACCCTTGAAAAGACCTGTACCCACGCAAATGAGAAGCAGGGCCAATGCCATTACACCAAGAGCAAAACCTCCGCCACCAAGCGGAAGCGCAAGAAGCATGTATCCCATAAACATTACCAGGATACCGATTGTTACCATCTTGCCGAAACCATACTTGTCGGCAAGCATACCGCCGAATAAGGGTACAAAATAAACCACTCCCAGGAAAATCGACTGGATAGTGCCGGCTCCACCTACAGAGAACTCGAAATTGTGCTGCAGGAAGAGGAAGAATACAGCCAACATCGTGTAATAGCCGAAACGCTCACCGGTGTTGGCCAGGGCCAAAGCCCACAAACCTTTAGGATGTCCTTTAAACATAGATAAATAAAATTAAATTAATAAAACTCTCGCTGGTATCCAGAACAATGCCTGCCATGCCATATGCCAAATAGATCCTTTGTCAAATGGCCGGACATACACGTTGGCCGGAAATATAAGAAACAGGGCTTGAGGCATTGCAATCCATCACTTCATAATGTACAAGGAAAGCCAGCCAACCCCTTATTTGCTTATAATTAGGCGCAAATATAGTCAAAAGATATTATATTATAAAGAATATAAGTGATAAAATAACGAAAAAAGGGAATGAAACTTTACATTACAGCACAATTTATCAAACAAACAAAGGCACAGACGATGAGTTGTAAACACAGTGCATGCCATTCGCCACATTTAGCAACACAAACCGAGCAAAAATCTATACATATGGTAAACATGGAAAATGGATAAAAACAGAGATATGCACAAAAGAACAGATGATTGCACAAAGAAAAGAATCCTGCGCAATCACATATATTCCGATATAAGAAAAGAGAGCCATCGAGATTGATTGAGCAAAACGATATAATCAAGTTAAACAAACCATACATATAGCACTAAAGAACAATCATATAAGAAAAACAAAACAAAGACGAAAAGACAAGTGGAATTACATACCGTCCAACAGCAAAGAGAATGGAACAGAAAGGAATTTTTCTCTTTTATTTTGCCTTTCGCGCGTTTTATATTATCTTCGCGTAAGAAATAACACAAATATCAATATGAGCGACCAAAGATATATGCTGCGCGGCGTTTCGGCATCAAAAGAGGATGTCCACAACGCTATAAAGAACATTGACAAGGGATTGTTCCCCAAAGCTTTCTGTAAGATAATACCCGATATTCTCGGCGGCGACCCGGAGTACTGCAATATAATGCATGCCGACGGAGCCGGCACAAAGTCGTCTCTGGCCTATCTGTACTGGAAGGAGACCGGCGACATCAGCGTATGGAAGGGCATTGCCCAGGATGCACTCATTATGAATATCGACGACCTGCTTTGCGTGGGCGCAACAGACAATATACTTGTTTCATCTACCATAGGAAGAAACAAACTGCTTGTTCCGGGAGAGGTGATATCGGCAATAATAAACGGCACCGACGAACTGCTTGCAGAGCTACGCGAAATGGGTGTAGGAGTATATGCAACAGGCGGCGAGACAGCCGATGTAGGCGACCTTGTACGCACCATAATCGTTGATAGCACGGTAACATGCCGAATGAAGCGAAGCGACGTGATAGACAATGCGAACATTGCTGCCGGCGATGTCATTGTAGGCATGGCTTCTTACGGACAGGCAACATACGAGAAGGAGTACAACGGCGGAATGGGAAGCAACGGACTCACCTCGGCACGCCACGACGTGTTCAGCAAATATCTTGCAGAAAAATACCCGGAGAGCTACGACAAGGCCGTTCCAAGCGAACTTACCTACTCCGGAGGGCTGAAGCTGACAGACAAGGTGGAAGGTTCACCGCTCGATGCCGGCAGGCTTGTACTGTCGCCGACACGCACATACGCCCCCATCGTCAAGAAGATGCTCGATGCGTTGCGCCCCGAAATACACGGAAT
>JAFXHQ010000086.1 GCA_017536325.1 Bacteroidaceae bacterium | reverse complement strand
GCATATTCGAATTTGCCGTCGTTGTTCCAATCTACATATACATAAGCACTCATCCATGAACCGGAATAGTTGAAAGTAGGCTGTACCTGAGTACCGGCCTTTGCCGAAAAGACACTCAATGTTGTGTTGTCGGTATAAACCTTGCCGGTATTCGCTGCCGAGGTGTAGCTGACACCCGAAGATGTTAAACCCACACTATTGAGAGAACGATCCTTGCGGGTTCTTATAGCATCCTTGTCGTTTGTGAGTGCATATTTGTCTGTAGAGAAACGTTTGTCAGGGTTGTTGTCAACGACAATCTCATCGAAATATGCTACCCACTCGGCATTGTCGGCATGAGGCGAGCGCACATCAGGTACAATAACCAAAGAGTAGATATCAATACCGCTGTTTGCATTCTCCTCTTTTGAGTAAGAGAATCCCTTGAAACTTACCACAACATCCTGCCAACCATCCTTGGGTGCGACATTCATGTTGGTGGTTGCCCAGAACTGCTCCTCTTCACCAGTCTGCCAGTTCCAGCTCTCCTCAATTCGCTTGCCCAAGCCAATGACCATCAAACGGCTGTCGGCAGGTTTGTCCTTGAGATAGGTCATCACGTGGATGTATTGCAACTGTTTGGTTACACGGATAGGCTCCTTAAGGTCAATTCTGACACCAAAGGTGTTGCTGCCGAAACGGCTGCGCTGCAAAGCTACTACCTTTCCGGTAGAGTTGGGAGCTACACCGAGCACCTCATCTACAGAGAGATCGGGATTATCAGTAACTCCTGCATTTCCGGTGAGAACGCCTTTGCGGAAAGGGCTCTCCTCCCATTTATCATAGACGCTTATGGATTTGTAATCCTCAGTGTCGAATGTTATCGTTGTTTGCGCTGAAGAAGCAAGGCCTAAAAACATCAACGCAGCTGAAAATAATATATTCTTTTTCATAACTCTTCTTTTTTATAATTGTGTCGATGTTTATTAAAATACATTCAGGTTAGAGAGCAAAGGACAGGCACGGCTGTCGAGTATTGTTATGCGCAGTTTCTTTGCATTGTAACCGCTGCCATAGCTCTCGCTTGTCTTGCCGTTCAAAGGAATAATGCGCTTGTAGCCTACAGTTGTTGTCTGCATAGCCGGGCATAGTTCTGTCCAGGAGTCACCGTCTGAACTGTATTCAATCTTGAAGTCTTTGATGCGCTGCCCCAAGAAAACAGGCTCCTGCATAACAAGATAACGTATTACCTGAGGAGTGTCCCAAGTGAGTGTTATTGTTGCTGTGAGGTTACCGTCGTTTGTACCCCAATATGTATTCTTGTCGCCATCGGTGAGGTTGGCAGCCTCATACTTTCCACCGGTACGTGTCTCGCTGACCTCGATTTTTGCGATCTTTGCTAAATCGGTTGCAGCAGTAGTCTCGTCAAGGCCATATACGGGCACTGCAAGACGCTCGTGCAACATCTTGCCAAGTTTTGTCAGTTCGTTCACGGTGTTGTCGGGGAGCACGCCATATTGGTTCGGCGGGCAGTTAAGAATAAGTGTAGCGTTGCGGCCTACAGTCTCAAGATACATCTGGAAAAGACGATCAGCACTCTTCATAGCCTCTCCCTGATGCCAGAACCAGCCGGCGTTTGTTGCCTTGGCATCACTCTCGCCCGGGTTCCATATCCAACCGTTGATGTCACCCTCTTCGCGTATGACAGACTCGGACATATAGTCGGTCATAGCCCAGTTTGTCTCACCGGCATAACCAGACTCGTTACCAATCCAGCGGGCTTCGCCACCTACACCCCACATAACACAGTTGGGAGCTATACGGTGCACACGGCTACGCAAGTTGGGCACATCGTAATAGATTTCTGCGTCGATGTTGCGGCTGCCGCCCTCGCCGCCGTAGTAGCCGTCACCGCCACGTGCACCATCGAACCACATCTCGAACTGGTCGGCACCATATTCAGCCAATTCTTCACACTGTTTAAGGAAGACCTCGGTAACGTATGTATCCTTGCCGTAGTGTGCAGAGTTGCGATCCCACGGAGAGATGTAGAAACCATATTTCATATTATGCTTGCGGCTCGCATCGGCAAACAGTTTGGGTATATTGGCATTGCGGCCATTCTCATTGCCAGCATTTTTTATGCTATGATCTGTAGTTGCTGTTGGCCACAGACAGAAACCGTCGTGGTGCTTCACCACAGCAATACCGCCATTCATTCCGGCAGCTTTTACAGAAGTAACCCACTGCTCGGGATTAGGAAGTGCCAAAGGAGCATATCTTGACTCGGCCTCGTTACCGTAGCCCCACTCCGAGCCGGTGAAGGTGTTCATTCCATAATGGAAAAAGGCATAGAACTCTGTTTCGTTCCACAAGAGTTGTCGCTCATCCGGTACCGGATGAACTGGAGCCGGTTCATTGTCAGGGTTGGCAAGAACCTGATCTTTTAGCTGAAACTGCGCCATTGTGGCCATTGGAGCCAACAACCCGCATAAAGCAAAAGTAGTAAATAATTTTTTCATTGTCTTTAATTAAGGTTAGTTAATTATATTTCTTAGTCGTCGCAAGAGACTGCCGGAAAGACAGTCTCCCACGGAGTGCAAAAATAACTAAAAAAAATTTTTATATTATATTAATACATTTTTAACCAAAAACAACCGTAAGAAATGGAGACATGAACCAAAATTCACACAGGAGCAGACAGCACAGAAGATACCATAGAGAGCACCTTGCAATACTCCATAGCCGATTCCTTACGTAAAAGCACCCCGGCATCGCCATGCAGCTCGCCGCACGACGGCACGCATAGCGTACGGCATGGAATGCCGTATTCGGCATAGCACCACGACTCATCGGGCTCTGCATTATGGGAAAAAGCGAACCGTCCGCTGTAAGGTTCAAGAGAGGATACAATTCCATACCCGGTAAGAATATCTATGCAAGCATCGTTCTCTATAGTAAAAAGCGCACCGCTCTCCCACCCCACATTAGTAACGTCCTGCACTAAGGCAAAAGAGATATCGCAGCCGAGCCTGCCCAGTGCAAGCAGAGCCTGCACTGCCCCTTTGGAATCCTTTTCTTCGTCTCCGGTAAAGGCTACTACAGCATTGCCGGGCAGGCTTCCGTTCAGCATATTCCACAGCACCGCAGCATTTCCGAAGCTATTGTCGAATGTGCCCCGATAGCATTCGTTGTCATCATTACAGAAACAGCGGCTGTAAACGCAATCGACATGCGAAGAGATGAGTACAACCTTTTCACCCTCTTGTGGTATGCGTTTGGCAAACAACAACGCAAGCGGCTCACGCGACACAAGCCTGTAGCAAGAACCTTCGAGCAACCGTTCAATGACTGAGAGACGGTCTGCCACGACAAAAGAGTCGCCATTGTCCTTGCAGTCAACAGTAACAGCCTTGAGCAGGGAGAAAAAATCATTCATTATTGCCGGGATATTCGATTCTAAGGTCGTTTCTGCTTGCTATCACAAGCTTTTCGTAACGCTCGACAAGCCGCGGAAGGCGTGACAGGCGCATTGACAGGCGCACCATGCAGTCATTGTCAAAAACCTGTTCTACCACTTTAGGCTCTTCCTCTTTCACCACACGCAGCACATCGTTGAGCAGAGGATATGAGAACTTAAGGATTATCTCGCCGTTTATTGTCTTCTCCACATGCTCCACCGACTCCAACGCCTCGGCAGCCGCTGCACGGTAGGCAACTATAAGACCGCTTGTACCGAGCTTGACACCGCCGAAGTAGCGTACCACAATCACAAGCACATTCGTAAGTTCCTTGCTATGTATCTGCCCCAGAATAGGCTTGCCGGCTGTACCCGAAGGCTCACCGTTGTCATTGGCACGTTCCTGGTCGCCACGCTCGCCAAGACGATAGGCATAACATACGTGGCGCGCATCGTAGTACTTCTTCTGGTATGCTTCGATATGTTCCTTTACCTGCTCTATTGCAGTGACAGGAATTGCGAAAGCAAGGAACTTGCTCCGCTTTTCGGTATATATGGCTTCACCTTGCCGTTCAATGGTCTTGTATATATCTTCTTCGGGCATATACTACTTTTTTACATTCTTTTCAAACTCCCTCATGCTGGCAGCAAGTACCTTTGC
>JAFXHQ010000085.1 GCA_017536325.1 Bacteroidaceae bacterium | reverse complement strand
TTCCACCTACCCCACTATGCAGGATGCAACAAACCTTCCAAGCGGCTATGTAGGCCGTTGGGACTTTGCCGCATCTAACAAGATTGCCGATGTTAACGGCTATTTCATGAGAATCCACGGCACAAACTACGCTGTGAACAATTTCGGCGGTATCGGCAAACTCGCATTCTGGGCCGAGGGTGCTGATGCAGGCTCTACGATTGTATTCACCGCAGCTGAGACATCATTGGAGATTATCGCCTCAGCCGGCTCGTTCACTGCCAGCAACGCGAACGGAACATGGCATTCAAAGTGGGAAAGCAGCGTACTTGCAGGTTTCTCTCTATCGGCCAATGCAAACAACATGACGACATCGGGCGACTACATTGCCGGCTATTCAGGACAGTCAGGCACATGCACCTATACACTTACAGCACCCGAAGGCATGGTGGTTACAGGCTACAGTTTCGACTACGTGAATACGAACAACGACGGCAGCTATGCATTGACACTCAATGTGGAAGGAAAGAGCTATACTTCTTCTGCGACATCGCAGCATCTTGACGTTGAGGTTGCAGAGCCTGCACGCACTGTATCATTCACACAGGCAGGAGCCAACAAAGGTATCACATACTCAAACTTCATTGTTTACATGAAGCTCGACATCCGTACCCCGGAGCCTTCTGTTGATGTATTTACAACAACACCGGCGACAATCCCTTACCGTATCCCTGCAATCACTACGGCAAGAAACGGAAATATCATTGCTGTTGCCGACTACCGCCATAGCCGTGTCGACATAGGAATGGCAAAGAACGGACGTATCGATATCCGTGCCCGCATAAGCAAGGACAATGGCGAGACATGGGGTGACATATTCAATGTAATAGAAGGCAAGGGCGCAGACGGTATCGACGCATCAAACAACGATATGTATGTAGGATTCGGCGACCCTGCAATCGTTGCCGACCGTGAGAGCGACCGTGTGTTGCTGATTACTTGCTCCGGAAATGTATCGTTCCCCAACGGACAGCGCAACAATCACCAAGGTATCGCCCATTTCTACAGCGAGGACAATGGTGAGAATTGGAGCATTCCCGAAGACCGTTCGGAACATATCTATGCCCAGTTCGATGCGTCACAGCAGTACAAGGCTGCTGCAATGTTCGTTGGCTCAGGAAAGATTTCTCAGAGCCGCTATATCAAGGTCGGTGAATATTACCGCATCTATTGTGCAGTTCTTGTGAAGCCCCAAGCAGGCAATAACGTGAACTTTGTTCTTTACAGCGATAACTTCGGCGAGAGCTGGACTGTTCTTGGCGGTGTCGACGTTTCTCCAATTCCAAGCGGCGGTGACGAGCCTAAGGCCGAAGAACTCCCCGACGGTTCTGTAATCATCAGTTCTCGTACAAGCGGCGGCCGTATCTACAACATATTCTCATATACAAACAGTGCGAAGGCCGAAGGTTCTTGGAGTACAGCAACATACTCAAATGCCAACAACAACGGTACTGTTGCAGTAAACAACTCTACAAATGGTGAAATTCTGTTTGTTCCTGCAAAGCGCAAGGCTGATGACAAGAAGGTTTACCTTGCACTGCAGTCTGTTCCTCTCGGTTCGGGCCGTGCCAATGTAGGTATCTACTACAAGGAACTTGAGACACTTGCCGACTTTGTTTCTCCCGAAGTTTTTGCAGCCGACTGGGACGGACGTCATCAGGCAAGCTATCTTTCGGGTGCCTATTCTACAATGTGCCTGCAGCAGGACAACAATATAGGTTTCCTCTACGAAGAGGATACTTATGGCGGAAACGGCGGTTACACCATTGTATATAAGAACTATAGCATAGAGTACCTCACAGACAGTGCATACGTATATGATGCCACAGTTGACAGAACAGCTGTTGTTGCTGCCGGTCTCGACTCTAAGATCGCTTCTTTCGACACCGATGCTCCTGCATACGTTGGTACAGTTGACGGTATCGCTCTTTCTGCTGTGAGCGAACTCATCGAGGCCTACAAGGCCACTCCTTCGTACGAAGCATACGAGGCTATAAATGCTGCTATTGCCAACCTGCCCAGAGTGGAGGTCGAGGCCGGAAAGTGGTACCGCATACGCAATACAGAGCGTAGCGGCGCAACACTTTACCTTAACCCCGAAGCAAGCCGTGTTTCTACAGCAAAGTCAAACGTAAACAACGCTAACCAGCTATTCTCGTTTGTTCCCACAGGCAACGACAAGGAGTTCTACCTCTACAACGGCAACTACCAGTATATGCTCGGCCCTCTTGGTGCCAACGAGACACAGCCTGTTGTTACCACCGATGAGACAGCAGCCGGAAAGTGGAAGATAAGCAGTACTGTCGATGGCAAGAGTTCTATCATCTGCCAGAACAAGACTGGCGGCAATACGGGTCTTCACCTTGCAGGTGACAACGTACGTCTTGTGCCGTGGACAAACAATGCTCCCGCCTCTTTGTGGTACATTGAGCCGGTAGACGAATTTGAAGTATCTATCGACGGGTTTGCTGCTGTTTGCATGCCATTCACAATGACCATTCCAGAGGGTGTAATCGCATACACAGCCGGCGTGGCAGAAGAGATTGACGGTGTTACCGTAGCTCCATTGACAGAGTACGGCAAGGGTGTTGTTGCAGCAGGAGTACCGGTAATCCTCGCAGCCGAGAGCGGTACATATATAATAGGCGTAGGCGACACCGCAGAACCATACGAAGGCGAGAATATGTTAGGTAGTGTGCTCAAGAGCAAGAGCGTAAGCGGTTCAAACGTATATATATTGAACGGTAACGTATTCGAGAAGCGCACAAGCAGCACCGGCACAATGCCTGCAAACATGGCATATTATACAGCTGACAGCGAAGCGGCTTCAATTGCACTGAAGAAGGGTGAGACCACCTCTATCGGAAGTATTGCAACAGAGAATGCCGAGCTCAAGTTCTACGACCTCAAGGGTAACCTTGTTGAGAAACCTCAGCGTGGTATCTATGTGACATCGGACGGGAAAACGGTTTTAGTCAAGTAATTGACCAAAAGCTCGAGAAGCGGGAGCAACTTTGATGGTTTGCTTCCGCTTTTTATACAATAGCTCTACGTATCATGGCATCTACGGAGTACTTGCCCGGGCCGGTGACGAACAGCAGGATAAAAAGCAACAGATACATCATTGCTGTTTCCTTCACTGCAAACGGCTCGTTGCCGTGTATTACAAAGAATGCCATTACCATGGTGAATATCATTGGTATCAGGCATAGCCTGAACAGTGCTCCTGCGATAAATGCTACGGAACAGAAAACTTCGGCAAAGATAACCAGTGACAAAGAAAGGGTCTTGCCCACTCCAAGCGGGTCGGGAAACGATGTTATGAGTATGTCAAACTCACTCATCTTTGCTATTCCATGGCTAAAGAACAGCAGGCCGAACGCAATGCGCAGAAAAAGAATCAACAATGACGGGAATGCCTCGCTTGGGCTTCCGGGGAAGAGGAATTTCAATGCTCTTTTCATAAAAAACAAGTGTGGGGTTTCTTCTTAAACACCACACTTGTTTCTATTGTTCCGTTTCTCTCTTCTTTATTTCAATTCAAAACGTACATTCACAATGAAGTTGTATGTTATCTTTCCTATGCTTATAGCCTGTGCGGGATAGACATCATCGGCAATAATGGCTTCTTCCATGGTAGTATTTGCACGTGACTTGTATGTGCGCGGCTGGGCTTGTCCGCCGTTCATCCATGAACTGATTGCTATGGCTTTCCCCACCTCCTGGCCTACCGCACCGGCAAGTGTCTGGGCTTCTGCCTTGGCCTGCTTCATGGCTTCGACAGCCATTTCTCTCTTCAGCTCATTCTCTTTTGTGAATTTTACCTGTACAAGTTCTATGTTTGATATCTGCCGTTTCTCGAGCGATGCTATCACCTGTTGCATTATGGCTACATCGTAGAGCTTGAGCATATAGGTGGCCTCGGTCTTGGGCTTTATTTTCTTTGTAAATGTGGTGTAGCTTACCTCGCTGCCCATGTATTTGAGAGTGAGACATTCGGGGATGTCAATCCTGTTCTCCTTCAGTGCACCGAACATGGCCTCTTGCATCTCTTCGAGGCTCTTCTTTCCCTTGTAGTCGCTCTCCCTTATTATAATCTCGAGGTAAAGTTCGTCGGGGGTAACCTCGCGCTTTACCGTAGTGTTCATGTCGATATATGGTCCTGTTTCCTGTTGTGCATAACTCTCAGCCGGTGTGGCAATCATGAGCATTGCTGCTATTGATGCCAAAATAGTAATCTTTTTCATAAAACTTCCTTTGTCTATATTGTTTAATACGGCTGCAATTTGGTCATTGCAGCCGTATTAAACAAATGTTATGCTGTTTTTTAGTAACTATTAACTCGAATTATATGTTTTTTGTACCTTTCTTGCGGAATTCGAGCGGCGGAACACCGACTTTCTTCTTGAAGAATGTGGAGAATTGTCCCAAGCACTCGAAATGAAGCTTGCTTGATATCTCGGCGATGCTCAGGTTGGTGGAGTAGAGCAGCTCCTTGGCTTTTGCAAGCTTGAGCTCTTGACGGTACTGGCCGGGTGATATGCCGCATTTGTTCTTGAATTCCCTGCGGAAGAGGGAATAGCTTATACCCAGCGATGCTGCAATGTCTTCGAGTGACCTGTTGCCGGCCAGGTCTTCCTTCATTATTACCTTTGTCTGGTTGATGATGCGTGTCATATAGTTGTCGCCGAACGAGTGGTTGAGCTCTTCGTAGTAAACTCTGCCTATGAGCGATATTGTCAGGCTTGCCACCATCTGCTGGAAGCCTTTCTTCTCGTCTGAGATAATGTCGAATATCTCGTGGTATGTGTTTATTATGCGTTCGTCAACGCCGACCTTGAACACGCAGTTCTTGAATGTAAGGAATCCGTTCCTTATTTTGTCATCGATGAAATTGCCGTTGAATCCTACCCAATGGTCGTCCCAACCGGTTGCAGGGTCGGGTGCGAATGTGTGCCACTCCCCGGGGAAGAGCATGAACATCATTCCTGCCTCAATTCTTGTCTTTGAACATGATGCGCTCTCGAAAAAGCCTGAACCGCGTGTTATATATACGAGTTGGTATTCGTTGAGTATCCTGCGCTTGTTTTCGGGGAAGTTGTAACCGTCGGGGTGCGACGAGAGCGGGTATGCCTCTCCCGGATATACATGCTGGAATCCTGCGGTAGTTACCGCCAGCCCCCATGACTTGTCTTTGGGTGATATCTGCAGATATTTGAAATGTTCAACTTTCTTGTTTTCAATGATAGTGTTTTCTTTCATCTGTTTTAGTTCTTTTGTAAAATATAATGTAAATGGGCCTTCCAACCTTACATCCCGGTCTTGGACGTTTTGCCCATCTATGGGTGTTATTGAAAGGTCTTTTGCGCAATAGGCGTATTGCTGTTATGCAAAGAAAATAAAAAAATGCAAAATATTGTTGACTTTGCGTAAAAAAGTAAAGTTTTTTTTAAATAATATTTATTTTCTACACATTCTTTTTTTCTGTTTATGGAACAAAAATGCCATGGCTATGTTCTATTTCTGTATTAATCAAAATATGGTATGTTATGAACAGGTTATTTTTGAAAGCTGTGTTGTCGGTGTCCTTGCTGTCGCTGACATCGCAGGTGTCTGCCCAACGTTGGATAGACTTGAGGGAAGAGAGTACTCCGGTAATCTACATCAGCGAAACGGTGAATGAGGCTCCGGATGTGGTCGAGATTTTTCAGAATTCGCAGAGCAACTATCATCACGACCCACGTGCTCCACGTTTCATTCTCCTTGACCAGAAGGGAAAATGGGGGCTCGGTATCGGCGGCTACCTGCAGACAAAGATCGAGTACGATTTCGACAAGGCTGTCGATAATGTCGATTTCCTTCCTTCTGCAATACAGCGCAGTGGCGCATCGAGCCAGTACAGAATGGATATGACCAATTCCACGCTTTTCCTTAAACTGGTAGGCACAAGCCGTATTCTGGGCGATTTTGTGGTGTTCACTTCGGCCGATTGGCGTGGAAGCGGGCTTGGATTGAGACTGTTGAATGCTTACCTTAGCACCGATTATTTTACGGTCGGTTATACTGTGGGCTCATTTATGGATCTTGCCGCGGTACCGGTGACAATTGATTACGGCGGTCCTTGTGGCATGACATTCTACCGTTCTACGCAGGCGATGTTCAAGTATGGTTTCGATTTCGGCCTCTCAATGGGTATAGGTGTGGAGGCTCCCGATGTGAATGCTACGGAAAACGAGAATATATCAATAGGTGCACAGCGCGCGCCTAATGTGCCGGTCTTTGTTCAATATACGCTTAACAACCAGCCCGGGAATCATATACGTCTTGCCGGTATAATGAGGGATATATCATATGAGGATAAAGTCTCAGGTAAAGATAACGACAAGGTGGGTTGGGGCGCGCAGGCCAGTATGCTTGCTACTATAGGTGACCTCAAGCTTATGGGACAGTTTACAGTGGGTGAGGGTATTGGCTCGCTGGTAAACAATATCTCTAATGTGGGGGTTGATGTGGTGCCTGACCCTGAATCACCGGGTAGGGCCATGATGCTGCAGAGCGAGGCTTGGTATGCCAGTGCACTGTACAACTTTACCGACAAGCTCTTCGCATCTGTTACATATAGCCAGACCGTACTGCATTCGCGTGACGGATATGAGGATTTATATCCTAAGGCTTACCGCAAAGGCCAGTATCTTGCCGCAAACCTTTTTTATAATGTGACAGACAATATGCAGATAGGCATTGAGTACTTGCATGGCTGGCGCATGGACTTCGACCAGAAGACCTACAATGCCAACAGGGTCAACCTCTCGGCCAGGTATGATTTCTGATATTATGCATTTCAATGCAGTGAGGAGACGTGTTTTTGCCGTCTCCTCTTTTTGGAAACAAAAATGTAATATTTGGGTAATTATGGTGTAATCCGTTTATATGTCTTTTGCATAGAGAAATCGTGTGCAGGGCATTCTGCACTATTATGGACATTAATGGATTTTGTATGGATTTTTCCTTTTTATTGGAATTGAGCGGCACGCAATGGGCATACCTCCTTATTGTGGTATTCCTCTTCGTGCTCGCTGTCATTGACCTTTGGGTGGGTGTAAGTAACGATGCTGTGAATTTTCTCGGCTCGGCAGTAGGCAGCAAGGCTGCAAAGATTAAACATGTGATGATTGTGGCTGCTGTCGGTGTATTCGTGGGTGCCGCATTCAGTAACGGTATGATGGAGGTGGCGCGTAACGGAATATTCAATCCCGGAGAGTTCGCTTTCAGTGAAGTTATGGTTATATATCTTGCCGTAATGGTTAGTGATGTGTTCCTGCTCGACCTCTTCAACTCTCTTGGGCTTCCTACATCAACTACGGTATCAATGGTGTTTGAGCTGTTGGGAGCTGCATTCATAACGGCGATATTGAAGATATCGACAAGTGATGCCGATATGGCAATGGCAAATATATTGAATACCGATAAGGCCCTGGAAATGATTGTGGCCATATTCCTTTCTGTGGCAATAGCTTTCCTGTTCGGACTTCTTGTACAGTGGATTGCACGCTTGATATTCACTTTCCATTATAAGAAGAATGGTAATAGTAAGATAGGACTCTTTGCCGGTGTGGCTGTCACGGCTATAATCTATTTTATGCTCATAAAGGGGCTTAAGGGTACCACAATAGTGTCGGCAAGTGCAAAGGAATTTATTGATGAAAATACTTTGCCTATTCTTTTGGGCTGTTTCCTCTTCTTCTCACTCCTGATGCAGGTGCTTCATTGGTGTAAGGTTAATGTGCTCAAGATAGTGGTTCTTGTCGGTACTTTCTCCTTGGCTTTGGCATTTGCCGGCAACGACCTTGTGAATTTCATTGGCGTGACTCTTGCCGGCTTCGACTCTTTCCTTGGCTACATTGCTCCGGGAGGCAGTGCAGATATGCCAATGACAATGCTTGAGGGCAGTGCCTCCACAAGTATCCTGTTCCTTGTCGGCGCGGGTGTGATTATGGTCATAGCACTATGGACAAGCAAGAAGGCGCGTCGTGTGCTGCAGACATCGATAAACCTGTCGAGCAGTGCCGAAAACGAGAACGAGATGTTCGGCTCTTCCTCTTTTGCCCGTAACCTTGTAAGGTCGGTTACAAAGAGTGTGAATGCGGTTTCACGCAAGGTGCCAACAGGTGTGAAGGTATGGGTGAACAGACGTTTTACCCCTCTTGAGGAACGTGAAGATGTGGCCTTCGATCTTATACGCGCATCGGTGAACCTTGTGTTGGGAGGTCTTCTCATAGCTATTGGAACATCTTTGAAGTTGCCCTTATCTACAACTTATGTAACATTCATGGTTGGTATGGGTTCTTCATTGGCCGACCGTGCATGGGGGCGTGAGAGTGCTGTTTATCGTGTCACCGGTGTTGTCTCTGTTATCGGTGGATGGTTCATAACTGCTGGTGCTGCATTCATACTTGCGGCTGTGGTGGCAGTGGTTATGTTCTTTGGTGGCTTGCCTGCAATGTTCCTAATGATTGCATTGGTGATATATCTGCTCTATCGCAGCAGCGTAAGGTACAAGAAAAAACGTGAGAGCGAGGAGGGTAACAGCGATGCGCAGATTATGCTCAATGCCGAGGATAAGGATGTTGCCTGGGAGGCTCTAAAAAGACATTCTGTCGCTACATTGTCTCAGACGCTCTCTTTCTCCTGCTTGACATATCTTAAGATATTCGAGTCGTTCTCCAAGGATAGCTTGCGCCATATGCGCGGTTCTCTGGCGATGATTGTAGAAAATAAGAATGTACTTAAAAAGAACAGGAGGCTTGAGACCAAAGCTATGCAACGTCTTGAACAGCAAATGGCCTTCGAACGCTCTACATGGTATCACCTTAGCAGCAATAGCGGTCAGCAGATGCTTAATACACTCGTAAGAATTGCTGAGCCTGTAAAGGAGCATATGGAACATAGCTTTACCCCGCTCCCAAAGGAGTATTCCGATGAGTTCTCGCCTTATTGCCGCGACATATGCAATGTTTTGTCCGACATTGATAATATTATAACATCGGGTAATTACGGTGCTTCGGCCGCGGTGTCGGAGAGGGCGAAAGAACTCAAACATAGACTTGCTGCTTTGCGTAAGGAACATATCATGCGTATCCATGGCAAGCAGGGTAGCCTTAGGGTTGAACTGGTATATCTTAATCTCATTCAAGAGAGCCATGAGCTGCTCAGTGAGGTGCGTAACCTGTTGAGAGGATGCAACAAGTATTACGTGTAATTCAGTAGAAGCGGTTTCTCCTTGTGACCACTGCGGTATGATCTTCGCAATATGGTGCTGCAACAGCGATTTTTGTCTGTTGCGGCATTTTTTCTGCCCATATGTTTTGCATTTTAAAAGGAATGTTTATTTTTGTAACAATTTCGTAATAATTCTGTAATGTAGCAGTAATTATTTTGCGTGAATTTTGTAATTGGTACGGGTGTGTCGTGCGCATGCCTGTGTTGTTGGCTGGAACAATAATCAATTGATAAATATTATGGATTTCATTAACGACATTGTCTCTTTTGTATCAGGACTCGGTTCTGTAGAGCTGTCTTATCTGTTTGTCGTGCTGTTCATGTTCACCCTTGCGATAATTGACCTTACGGTGGGTGTGAGCAACGATGCTGTAAACTTCTTGAGTTCGGCAGTAGGCTCAAAGGCCGCTAAACTCAAGCATGTGCTTATAGTGGCTGCCGTCGGTGTCTTTGTAGGTGCCGCATGCAGCAGTGGTATGATGGATGTGGCACGGCACGGAATCTTCAATCCGGCATCCTTCAGTTTTGCCAATGTGATGTGTATTTACCTTGCGGTCGTCATCAGTGATGTGTTCCTGCTCGACCTGTTCAACTCTTTGGGGTTGCCCACATCGACAACCGTGTCGATGGTCTTTGAGTTGCTTGGAGCATCGTTCATTACATCGATACTGGCTTCCGATGCTGGTTTGAGCTCGCTTAATACCGACCGTGCACTAACTATTATAATATCCATATTCTTGTCCGTGGCAATAGCCTTTGTGTTCGGTCTCATTGTGCAATGGATTTCACGACTTGTATTCACGTTCCATTACAAGAAGCATCTGGGCCGCAAGATAGGAATCTACGGCGGTTTCGCATCAACAGCCATAATATACTTCATGTTGGTCAAAGGACTGAAAGGAAGCAAGCTTGTCGCATTGTTGCCGGCCGGTGTCAGCGATTTTGTATATAATGACACAGTGACATTCCTGTTGATGACATTCGTAGTATGTACGGTCATTATGCAGGTTCTTCATATGCTTAAGGTGAATGTGCTCAAGATTGTTGTGCTGATGGGTACTTTCTCGCTTGCAATGGCATTTGCGGGCAATGACCTTGTTAACTTTATCGGTGTTACATTGGCTGGTTTGGAGTCCTTCCTTACCTTTGAGGGTGCAGGCGGTGATGTGGGGTTGCCTATGTCGTCCCTTAACAATCCTACGACAACAAGTGTATGGTTCCTTATTGCAGCCGGAGCGGTAATGGTGTATGCCCTCTTCACCAGCAAGAAGGCACGCAAGGTGTTGCAGACTTCGATAGACTTGTCTAGCCAGCAGAACGAGGAGAACGAGATGTTCGGAACATCTTCGATTGCCCGCGCTATGGTACGTTCAGTGAGCAAGGCTGTCAATGCCGTATCGCGCAAGACTCCTCGAGGCGTGAAGAATTGGATAAACAAACGTTTTGCACCGCTCGAGGAACGTGAGGATGTTGCCTTTGACCTTGTACGTGCATCGGTTAACCTTGTTCTCGGTGGCCTTTTGATTGCCTTGGGTACATCATTGCAGTTGCCTCTATCTACAACATATGTAACCTTTATGGTTGGTATGGGTTCTTCACTTGCCGACCGTGCATGGGGACGTGAGAGTGCTGTCTATCGTGTTACAGGAGTAATCTCGGTTGTCGGTGGCTGGTTTATAACAGCCGGCGCTGCATTCATTCTGGCTGCATTTGTGGCAACAATACTGAATTTCGGCGGTGTGGTGGCAATGTATATTATGATTGCGCTTGTAGTATATTTGCTTATCCGCAGCCATATCAACTATAACAAGAAAAAGGATAAGGAGAAGAGCGACGAGAAGATGGTGAAGATTCTCAAATCGGAGGACAAGGATGAGGTTTGGGATAATCTCCGTGAACATACGGCAGAGACACTCTCACACACTCTCTCTTTCTCGGCTGAGACATACAAGAAGATGTTCGAGTCCTTCTCCAAGGATGCCCTTAGACCGTTGAAGAGTTCGCTCATTAAGATTGTTGAGGAGAAGGCCCTGATGAAGAAACAGCGTCGTGCTGAGACGAGGGGACTCCAGCGTATTGACCAGCAGTTGGCTTTTGAACGCAGTACCTGGTATCACCTGTGTACCAATAGCTGTCAGCAGATGCTCAATACACTTACACGTATCGGTGAGCCTATGAAAGAACATGCCGACAACAGTTTCAGTCCGCTGTCGAAACTATATGTCGAGGAATTCTCGCCATATTGCCGCGATATATATAATGTATTGAAGGATATCAACAATATTATTGAAACCGGTAATTATGAGAATTCGGAAGAGGTGTCGTCACGTGCAAAGGACCTCAAGCATGCTCTCGCCAACCTGCGAAAGGAACAGACAATGCGTCTGCAGCAGAATCAGGGTAGCCTGCGTATGGATTTCGTATATCTGAACCTGATTCAGGAGAGCCATGAGTTGCTTAGTGAGGTGCGTAACCTTCTGCGTGGTAGCAACAAGTACTTTGCTCCGTTGGCGGTAGCTGTGGCTCCTGCCGGCGACGAAGATGAGCGTGGCTGATGCCTGACTGCTATGATAGTGTGCCGGTCGGGTGTTAAAGTTCTGTAGTTTACCATTCTGCCGGCACATTTTAATTATATTTGCATATAAAACTCCGGGTTGCCCGGAAAATTGGATTAGACAGGATTTTGTGTTATGAAATATATCGGACCACATACATCGGCAAGTGGGGGTGTTGAGAATGCCCCATTGAATGCCATGGCGGTAGGTGCAACAGCATTTGCCTTGTTTACGAAGAACCAGCGTCAGTGGGTGTCGGCACCCCTCACCGCAAAGAGTATTGAACTGTTCAAGGAGAACTGCGCAAAAGGCGGCTTCTCCCCCGATTATATACTTCCTCACGACAGTTATCTTATAAATCTCGGTAATCCCGATGAGGAAGCTATACAGAAATCGCGTGCAGCATTCATTGATGAGATGCAACGTTGCGAACAGTTGGGGCTCAAAATGCTCAACTTTCACCCGGGCAGTCATCTTAACAAGATATCTGTTGAACAGTGTCTCGACGAGATTGCAGCAAACATAAACCTCGCACTCTCAAAGACAACGGGTGTTACCGCAGTCATAGAGAATACCGCAGGACAGGGCAGTAATGTCGGAAACAGGCTTGAGGAGATACGTTATATAATTGATCGCGTCGATGACAAGAGTCGTGTAGGCGTATGTCTTGATACTTGCCATTTCTACTCTGCCGGTTATGATATCGTGACCGATTATGACGGGGCATTTGCCGAGCTCGAGCGCGTAGTCGGGCTGGAATATCTGCGTGCAATTCATCTGAACGATACAAAGAAACCACTAGGTTCGCGTGTCGATCGTCATGATAACGTGGGCGTGGGATTGCTTGGCATTGATTTCTTCAAACGTTTTATGAAGGACCCGCGTTTCGATGATATGCCTATTATCCTTGAGACTCCCGATGAGTCTCGTTGGGCCGATGAAATAAGACTTCTGCATAGCTTTGAATGATAATGGACGATATTAAGAAGATATTGGTGGTTGATGACGAGGAGGATATATGCGAGATTCTTAAGTTCAATCTCGAGAATTCCGGTTTTGTCGTTGATACTGCAAACTCAGGTGGTGAGGCTCTTGCAATGACCCGGGAGGAATACAGCCTGTTCCTGTTAGATGTGATGATGGAAGATATGAGCGGATTCTCTCTTGCCGCTCAGTTGCGCAAGAGGCCCGAACTGCAGTCTATACCTATCATATTCATAACAGCCAGGAATGGTGAGAATGATGTGCTTACAGGTTTTAATATCGGTGCCGACGATTATATTTGCAAGCCCTTCCGCATAAGCGAGGTTATTGCCAGAGTGAAAGCTGTGCTTAAACGCAAAGTGCAACCGGTGACAGCATCATTGCCCGGGAATACTTGGTCATATGGTGAACTGTTGCTCGATAATGATACCAAGCGTGCATATATATCGGGCAATGACATCTCTTTGACAAAGAAGGAATTCGAGGTGCTTTCATTGCTTATGAACAGGCCCGGCAAGGTCTTCTCGCGTGAGGAGATACTTGCACGTGTGTGGTCCAACGATGTAAATGTACTTGAACGTAGTGTAGATGTAAACATGACACGCTTGAGGAAAAAACTTGGCGTATATACAAACAATATCGTTTCACGCAGCGGCTATGGCTATTGCTTCCTTGCCGAAACGGAGGGATGATGCATGATCTCAAAACAGTTCAGCCATGTCGAAGTTTATTGCACGTTTTTTCCTGCCGGTTGTTCTCCTCCTGCTGTTGCTCGCCTTTTCGTTTCTTTATTATAACTACGAAAAGGAAAAAGAGGTAGTGCTGCATCACCAGCAGGAATTCCTGTGTAACGTGAATGACGGAGTATATGATCTGCTTGAGATAATGGGTAAGAGGGAATTGGACGATTCTTGCAAGCAATATTTCCAACGTTACATCCAACGTTACAAAGGAGATGGCTTGCGCTTGACAATTGTAGATGCCGGAAACGGAAATCTGCTTTTCGATTCATCGTTGCCCAATGGGGTGGATGAAGTCCCCAACCACAAAGAACGTCCCGAGATTCTTCAGGCATTGGCCGAAGGTGTGGGCTATGATATGCGTCGTGTCTCTTCGGTGCACAACGAGGAGTATTTCTATGTTGCAGCGTATGACCCATCCTATGATTTCGTTGTCCGCAGTTCAATGCCCTACAGGAATGCATTGCCCAACGATAGTGTGGCAGAAATTGTGCTTTTTCTGGTTGCCGGTGTTATTATAGCTCTGCTTCTCTATCTGCTTTACCGTATAATAAAACTGGCCGGCAGTTCCGACTTTGCTACTCAAAAACTGTTGAAACACTTGAGGATTGCGCAAGAGGGTATAGCTATATTCGATTCCAAACATCGGCTGGTGTTTGCGAATTCCTTGTTCAGCGAGTATGCCGATCTGCTGTCGCGGAACCATCTGTCGAAAATTGAGGATGTGCTATCGCAACCTGAGATGCAGAAGGTGAAACGTTTCATAGACAACGGCGGGTACAGGAACAATACGGTTCGAGAAGCTTTTGTACTCGATAAGGTGGAAGCCGCTGGACGTGTTTTTGCTCTGCGCGGTGTGCTGTTCGGTGACGGCGGATTTGAGATATCCATAAATGATGTTACGGATACCGAAGAACAGGGGCGTATCAAGAACCAGCTTACACAGAATGTGGCTCATGAGTTCAAGACACCGGTGTGTAGCATACAGGGCTATCTTGAGACAATAATACAGAACTATCCGGGGAACATGAGTGATGAACAATTGATGCACTTTCTGCAGAGATGTTACAGCCAGAGTAACAGACTCAATAATCTGGTACAGGACATATCGCAGCTTAATGCCATGACAAATGGAGTGCAACGTCTTAATAAAGAGGCAGTCGATTTGTCGCAATTGTTGCAGGGCATGCTCTCGGAGGTGAACAACAAGATTGTGGAACAGGGTATGGAGGTGAAGAACCTATTGCCTTCTTCGCTGGTCATCTATGCCGATCCGTCGATGATGTATTCCATTTTCCGCAACCTTGTTGACAATGCCATAACTTATGCCGGGTTTGGTACAGAAATCACTATCAGTTGCTTCCGCAGGGACGATGAATTCTGCTATTTCAGTTTTTCCGACAATGGTGCAGGAGTCCCGGAGGAACATCTGCCTCGTCTTTTTGAGCGTTTCTATCGTGTCGATAAGGGGCGTAGCCGCAAGTTCGGCGGTACAGGCCTTGGGTTAGCCATTGTAAAGAACGCTGTACTTTTGCATGGTGGAACGATATCGGCACGGAATGCTCAGGGTGGTGGATTGGAGTTTGTCTTCAAACTTGCTGTCTGAGAGTTGGTGTGAAATCTTGTAACTTCAGCTTTCCGTATTATGCGCTATTTGGCATTTTATTAATTATTTTTTATAGAATTTGGTGTCCGTGTTGGAAAAATATTCACTATATTTGTTCGCCAAATGGCATTTGCAGTTGTTGGCTGTTTATTCCCTCACGAGCAAAATGTAAGGATTGTTCGTCGTTTGTTTGAACAAACGTGTCAGATACTGTGTTTGGATATTAATGTTCAATTAAAATTAAAGGTTATGGCAGTGAAATTTTTCAAGTGCCCTGTATGTGGCAATGTGGTGGAGAAACTGGTTGATTCAGGAGTGAGGGTAGTGTGCTGTGGCAAGCCTATGGAGGAGCATGTGCCGGGAACGGTTGATGCAAGTCTCGAGAAACATGTTCCGCATGTTACAATGACAGATGATTCGCATATGAGGGTCGAGATAGGCAGTGCACATCATCCGATGACTCCCGAACATCATATATCGTTCATTTATGTTGAGACGTGTAAAGGTGGAACAAGGATTGACCTGAAAGATGAACCGGTGGCCGATGTGTGTACATGTGGCATGAAACCTTTGGCCGTATATGAGTATTGCAACTTGCATGGCTTGTGGGTAAAAGAACTAGACTGAGAATTATTGTTATATTATAATCGATTAAAATTACTATTATGGAAAAGAGTATTAAGGGTACACAGACAGAGAAGAATCTGTTGACATCGTTTGCCGGTGAATCGCAGGCAAGAATGCGTTATACATATTTTGCCAGTGTTGCAAAGAAGGAGGGATTTGAACAGATTGCTGCGATATTCATGGAGACTGCCGACCAGGAGAAGGAGCATGCAAAGCGTATGTTCAAGTGGCTCGAAGGCGGAATGGTTGAGATTACAGCATCTTATCCTGCCGGTGTAATAGGTACAACAGCCGAGAATCTCAAGGCTGCTGCTGCCGGTGAGAATGAGGAGTGGACTGCCGACTATCCGCGTTTTGCAGAAATTGCCGATGCAGAAGGATTCCCTTCAATAGCTGTTATGTACCGTAGGATTGCCGAGGCTGAGAAGGGGCATGAGGAGCGTTATCTTGCACTGCTTGACAATGTTGTAAACGGAACAGTCTTCAAGAAAGCTGAGGCTGTTACGTGGCAGTGCCGCAACTGTGGTTTTATTACAACCGGTACTGATGCACCTGAGACATGTCCGGCTTGTTTGCATCCACAGGCTCATTTTGAGGTAAAGAAGAACAACTATTGATTAGAAAATTTTTGTAAGCAGGCGGGCATGAGAAGTGAACCCCAAAAGTTAGAAAGACTTTTGGGGTTTATTTTATGCTAAAGAAACACGATCATATAGCATTGCTGAAATTTTGTCCACCTTGCCTGTTTTGCTCTCTATCCAGTCCGTGAGCAAGCTCCCGGCTTCTTTTAGTGAGGAATTGACTTCGCTTCACTTTGTTTCGCTCGTCGATCCCCTTTTGTGGTTCCTTTGCAAGAAATTAGGAAACGCTGTCGCGTTTCTATCTAATTTTATTTTATATTTCGTCGGCAAGCAAGCTTTCCGTTTCTTTTAGGGAGGAATTGACTTCGCTTCACTTTGTTTCGCTCGTCGATCCCTTTTTGTGGTTCCTTTGCAAGAAATTAGGAAACGCTGTCGCGTTTCTATCTAATTTTATTTTATATTTCGTCGGCAAGCAAGCTTTCCACTCTTATAAAATAAAATTAGGAAACAATTTCATTGTTTCCTAATTTTTTGCGGAGAGGGAGGCTCTCGAACCTACACTTTCAAGAAATATCATAAAATTGC
>JAFXHQ010000084.1 GCA_017536325.1 Bacteroidaceae bacterium | reverse complement strand
TCGTTCACCAGAATGGCAATATTGTATGAACCGGCATTCATTGCAGGAATGTTTGTGCCGTCTTGCTCATAATAAAAATTATCATAGAATATGTCAGCAGTAAATTTAGGCCTATAATCAATGATGTTGTTTTTCTGTGGTACCACTGATGCGAAATGTGGCATAACTCCCCCTTCTACGATATTTCCTACTGTTGAACTGCTGCAGCCTATTGCCGAATATGTAAGAATGTCCTTATCGGCATCATTTACATATACAGGTATTGCCATACAAGCACCTTGTGGTATCTTGTAAATATCGTTCATACTCTCATTGACAAAAACAGGAGCATTATTGCTGACTTTTATTGCGTTATTTGCACTTCCGGCCCCTTTCTCCACTGCAAGTTCTCGTATCTTCTTTATTGAGGGATATGAGAAAAAATCATCACCGCCACTATCCATAAGACTTCCTTCACCTGTTGTTGTGTGGGGAGCACCGAACATATGTCCAAGTTCATGCGCCACAACCCATTTATCGGTCTTTGAGTATCCGCTTCCTTTGGCGCTGCTGCTGTACACACCTCCTTCAGCTGACAGGCCACTGTTTTCTGCTGCAACATCACGGTGATGAACCCACATGCCGACATCGTAAGAACCGTCTCCTATCAAATCATTGGTATTTGATGTTCCGTTGGCTTGCAATGTGTAAATGAAAGACTCACTTTCCTCATTAGGAAAATAATCGGCCTTTACAAGACGTTCGTCTTCAACAACTTCAAAACAGATTCCCAACGGAACAAACATCCTGTTGGCAAACTCCTCGCATTCTCTCCAGAACTGTAACACGTTGTTATAATTTTCATCCAAATCCTCGACATAGGCCGAACGGGTTACAGGAATAGCAAGGCGGTAATAGCGCAATGTATTGTCACTCGGAATAATGTCTGACACTGATGCCCGAGTATTCACTAACATCTGGTCTTGCCCAAAAGTATTGAATACTGACAAAAAAATAAACACTAAAATCAAATTCATTTTCCTCATAAGTATCTTGTTTAAAAACGCAAAATTATACAAAAAAATATAAGTCCCAAATAATCAATGGCTATTTGTCCGACTTGCTTTCTTTTTAATAGAAACCGTTTTCAATAATATCATTCAAACAAATTCTAATGATTTTCATTGAAATTCCGTAGTCTCTCTTCAAGCATCGCATAATGGTGTGGTTTTATGTTTGACGAGCATGCCCTTATCCCCTTGCGTGTTCCGCCGGTAGTGGCAAGGTCAATTCCACTCACACCGTAATAGAGCAATTCCTTGAGCAGTTCCCCTCCCTCCATATCTTTATAACCGATGGTGAAGAAGAAACCGTCGCTCACAGGCTCATCATCGTCCTTATCATATACAATATTGAAACCGTTGCGTAGCAGAATCTCTTTTATACGTGCAGTGCGCAAGGCATACTCCTTTATGTCCTCAACAAAGCGGTATTCCCCGTCACATGCAGCCTTGAGCATTGCCGCCATAGCGCATTGTGCCGAATGTGACACTCCCGATGAGAATGAATAAAGGAATACGTATGCAAATGCCGCACCAAAGCGGGCAATACCGTAACGTTCTTTCAATGAAGTATAATGCCTCTCATAGAGCACGTCGCTTATGCATGCCATGGCTATGCGCTGACCTGCATAACTGAATATTTTCGAGGCACTTATGAGAATAACGTAATTGTCGGTATAATGCGACACACTCGGTTGGTAAGGCGGCTGGAAAGGCACGCTAAGATTCTTGCGGAAGTCCATAGTCATGTATGCCATGTCCTCAATCACTACAACATCGTGCTTTGTTGCCAGGCGGCCGATGATTTCAAGTTCCTCATCATTGAGGCACATCCATGTGGGGTTGTTGGGACTTGAATATAGTACAGCACAGATGTTGCCCTGAGCAAGGTAACTCTCCAGTTTATCCTCGAGCAACCTGCCGCGATACTCTGCAATGTCGAATGAAGCAATCTTCACACCAATAACCTGTGCCTGCATCTTCTGCACCGGGAAACCCGGGTCAATGTAAAGCACTGTGTCACGCTTTTCATCGAGTTGCGAGGCGAGCATGAGCGAGGCAAAAGAAGCCTGCATTGAACCTACTGTTGGAATACAACCGCTGGGGCGTATATCGGTATTCACAAAAGCCTTGATGAAACGCGATGCCTGCTCCTTGACTTCAGGTATTCCGTCAATTATAGGATAGACCGATGCAACCCCGCGTTGCAAAGCCTCGCATTCGGCTTTCACACCCACGGCCGACGGCGGCAAGCCCGGAACACCCATTTCAAAATGGATGAATTCCGTTCCGGTACGTGCCTCGGCGGCGCGCACCACCGCCCCAATCTGACGGATAGATGCACTGCGTATGTCATCAATCTCAAGTTCTCTAACTATTGAATCTATTATGTCTGAACTTACTATACACATTTCTTATAGTTCTTTTTCTGGTGTTGTCTTCCCTCTTCTTCAGCATGACAGTACTATGATTATCCTCTTGCAGCTTTGTCATCTAATCGCGCTCTTGTCATCCTGAGCAACGCGAAGGTCTCAGTCTTGCATGTTGACAAGATGCTTCGCTACGCTCCAGCATGGCAAGTCTAATAATTGTTCTCTCACGGTTCTGTCATCCTGAACGTAGTGAAGAATCTCTTCTGTCCTGCTGTTAAGATTCTTCGCTTCGTTACCCTTCGCTCCAGAATGACCCGGCACAACAGCATTACGTAACGTTGCCAACAACCTTTTAGATAACAAATTTAGTCCTCCATCAACTTACGATACCTCGCCTTCTTCGGTTCCTCAATTCCCAAGCGACGCATCTTGTTCTCTTCGTAATCAGAGTAAGAACCCTCAAAACTGAAGACATTGCCGTCGCCCTCGAAAGCAATGATGTGAGTACAGATGCGGTCAAGGAACCAGCGGTCGTGGCTGATTACGACAGCGCAGCCGGCAAAGTTCTCAAGACCCTCTTCGAGCGCACGCAGAGTGTTCACGTCAATGTCATTGGTAGGCTCATCAAGCAGCAGCACGTTGCCGCCCTCTTTAAGCGCCATGGCAAGGTGCAGACGGTTACGCTCGCCACCGGAAAGGACACCGCACTTCTTCTCCTGGTCGGCTCCCGAGAAGTTAAAGCGTGAAAGATATGCACGCACGTTAATCTCCTTTCCGCCCAAGCGCATGAGTTCGTTTCCCTGGCTCATAACCTCATAAACGGTCTTGTCGGCCACAATATCCTTGTGGTTCTGGTCAACGTATGCAATCTTAACGGTCTCGCCCACCTCGAATGTACCCTCGTCGGCAGTCTCAAGCCCCATAATCATACGGAACAGGGTTGTCTTACCGGCACCGTTGGGGCCAATTACGCCAACAATGCCGGTAGGAGGCAACATAAAGTTCAAGTTGCTCCGCCCGCTCCGTCTGGTCCTCGTTAAGCATACGCTCGTATGAGTTAAGACGCGCCTTACCTTTCGCCTGGCGAGCCTTGGGCGACATACGCACCCATTCGAGCTCACGTTCAAGAGTCTTGCGGCGCTTGCTTGCGCTCTTCTCCTCCTGCTCCATACGCTTTGTCTTCTGCTCGAGCCACGAAGAGTAGTTACCCTGCCAGGGAATTCCCTCGCCACGGTCGAGTTCAAGAATCCAGCCTGCAACATCATCGAGGAAGTAACGGTCGTGAGTTACAGCGATTACAGTACCCTCGTACTGGTTCAGGTGTTGCTCGAGCCAGTCGATGCTCTCTGCATCGAGGTGGTTGGTAGGCTCGTCGAGGAGGAGCACATCAGGCTTCTGCAACAGCAGGCGGCAGAGAGCCACACGGCGGCGCTCACCACCCGACAGGTGATCGACAAGTTCGTCGGGAGCCGGGCAACGGAGTGCTGCCATCGCGCGCTCGAGTTTGCTGTCGAGGTTCCAGGCATCGGTAGCATCGATGATATCCTGCAGCTCGGCCTGACGGGCAAAGAGCTGGTTCATCTTATCCTCGTCCTCATAATATTCGGGAAGCCCGAACTTCTGGTTAATCTCCTCATACTCAGCAAGAGCATCAACGGTAGCCTGCACACCCTCTTTCACGCAGTCCATAACAGTCTTGCCATCCTGCAACTGAGGATCCTGCGGCAGATAGCCCACCGAATAACCCGGTGACCAAACCACATTGCCCTGGAAATCATTGTCAAGGCCGGCGATAATCTTCATAAGGGTTGATTTACCCGCACCGTTCATACCCACGATACCAATCTTCGCACCATAGAAGAACGATAGATAGATGTTCTTTAGAACCTGTTTGTTAGTCTGCTTGATTGTCTTGCTCAAGCCCACCATCGAAAAAATGATTTTCTTGTCGTCAACTGTTGCCATAAATATATTTTATAGTTTATATCATTCCTAATTTTTAAATTTTCCGCGAATATAACGTTTTTTTTGCGAAAAACGGCAACAAAAGCACCTTATATAATAAACTCATCAAGCAAATGAAGACATACCGCAACAATTTATGGATTTGAGCACCTCTCTTCTCTCTTTACGCACTTTAGCTACCACCATACGTGAGTCTTCAATATGAATTTTTTCATACATAAACATCCAACTTTCAATAGGCCATATTCTAGTGATAGTCAGTACATCACTCACAATTTTATCACACAACAAAAACGAACCACTTTCTTCAATAAGTTCATGTATTATAGTATTACACAAAGCTATAAACTT
>JAFXHQ010000083.1 GCA_017536325.1 Bacteroidaceae bacterium | reverse complement strand
TTTACGCTTAGTAAATTAACCCACTAAGTGGCTTTTCCTCCTCGTAGCTCGGCATAGAATACAAGCATTCTCTGCTCTCGCATTACAGCGTCGGTTGCGGTTTTGAAGCCTTCACAAGCCTTGAACTTTACTTTTTATTCACGCCTCATACAAAAGAAGGTGACTTTTGGGTCACCTTCATGTTTAACGTGTGTGTTGCTGTATTTTACTCTGCATCCTTCGTCAATAGCCAACCGCCGGTCTGTACGGCTTCGAGGTTCAGGGCATCGCTTGTATTACTGTAGGCATTTATAATGCCGCCGTTGAGTGTGATGCCCCCAATTGCTGTCATTGCATTGTCGTGGGCATTGGCAACGATTCTACCGCCATTTACTGTGATGCTGTTGGCTGTTATCGCACGGCTCTTCTTGTCGTCGGCAATGTCGGTGTAGTTGTCACCAGCGGCAATGAAGGTCAGATCGCCGTCGGTAACAGTGAAGTTCCCGTCGCAGTTTATGCCTTTGGAACCCTTTCCGTTGCACTCGAGCGCGATTGTACCGCCTGTGATGTCAAGGTTGCCGTTGCATTTTATGCCTCCTGCCGATGTTGTGTCGGCTGCGACTGTTCCGGTGGCGAACCCGGTGACCTTGCCGCCGCTGAATGCTGCATTGCCGTCGCAGTTGATTATCTTTGAGCCATTGCCTCCTACGGTTGCCTGGATGATTCCGCCGCTCTGTGTGTAATTGCCTGTTACCTTGATGGCTGAACTCTTCTCGTCTGTTGTGGCAATCTTTATGTAGCCTCCTTTTATATATGCGTCGGGAATCACGGCGGGGTTGGGTACGATCTCTTCATATTCTACCTTTATTGCTTCGCCGCCCGATTTTATATCAAGCTTGCCAGCTTCTATGATGAGTGTTCCCTCGTTGCAGTCGATTCCGTTGCCTGAGGCGTTTATTGTAATGGTGGGGGATGCCGATGCAGTGCGCCCTACGATGAACTTCTCTTTTGTGCGGAATCCGTCCTTGGCAGCCTTCAGAATAGAGATGTTGCCGCTACGTACCCTAATGTAGTCGTCGCTGCATATTCCATGTCCGCCAAGGCTTGTGACATTCAGTGTACCTCCTCCGTTGAATATAAGCTGTCCTTCGCTGAAGAGTGTACCCTTCTGGTCCTCTTCGGCTATTACCGGGGCTTTGTATGTTTCACCGTCGCACAATGTGCTGGTCGTGCCGTCAAGCAGTGTGAAATATACGGTCTTGCCGCTCTGTATGTTTATAGCAGGGCCTGTCGGGTTGGTGAGACTCAGGTTCTGAGCCATAATCTGGAACTTCTTGGTACTGTATATTTTCAATGAACCGTTGCTGCATTTCCCGGTTACTCTGTATGCGACCTTGCTGCGTTCGGAGTTTATGACGATGTGGCTTCCTTCAATGGTTGCTGTTATGTCACTCGGCAGGCTGCCGGTCTTTACGCCTGTTTCACTGAATGTAATAGTGATAGTGCGCTCAGGTTTGTAGTTTTCCACAAAGTCTCCCGATTCATCGTCGAGCTCATCTGTGATGATGGTCTCGACAACCTCGTTGTAACTGTCGGCATCGGATGCGTCGAATGTTATCTTCGGGTTAAGGTCGTATATGAGTTCTCTGCTGTTGTCCGATACCGGCGATATGTTCTTGATGCCTGATGTCGCAAACTGGCTTGATGTACCATCGTTCATCGTGAACCTTATAAGCTGTTGCTCTGCATCGAATGTGACCTCGTCGTTCAGCTTTGTGTCAATGGATTGGAATGTGCCGTCGGTGTTGTTGACGTAGAGTATCTGTGCCTGTGTTGCAGTGGCGATGAGCAGGCATGCTGTAAATATTGTCTTTCTCATCTTCTTACAATTTTAGCGGTTCTCTCATTGGCCTTTATTATATATATGCCTTGTGTAAGGCCGGCAATGCTTATTTCTCCCCCGTCGGTATCCTGACGGGCTGTCATAACCTGTATGCCTGTGACGCTGTATATTGTCACGGTTGTTCCGGCAGGGCAATTAACGGCAATCCCGTCGCTCGATAAGTATTCGACAAGTGCCTCTTTGTCTTCTATTCCGTCAATGGAACTGAAATCGCCGAAATATATGCGGCTGATATTTTCCATGGCGGTGCTGCTCTTTGTGCCGTTGCTCTGTTCTATGTTCACTGTGGGGCCGTTGAATGTGATTTCCTTGAGGTTGTCGAGCCTGATAATCTCATTCTCCGTACCGTTCTTTTCTACCATCATGTGCTGGGCCGCCGAGGGCAAAGTGGCAGCAATGGCAAAAAAGAGTATTGAAAGTAGTTTCTTCATAATGGTTCTTTTAAAGGTCTATTGAATAGCCTAGGCCTATGGCATGACCTTTGGGCTCATCGTCGTCGTTGGCATCTTGATACAGGTAGTATAGCGATACCTCATGGTCTTTGTTTATCTTGTAGCTCGCTCCTGCACGGTAACGTAGCTTGTCGCATCCTTTCCACTCGTCGAGACGGGTATATAGCTCTACCGAAGCAAATGGGGTGAGCTTGCAGTTGCGGATATCCCATTTGGCGGTGAGGCGTGAACGCAGGGTGGTGTTGTTCTTTGCCTCTTTCAATTCAGGCTCGGTCTCGCGCTCGATAAGAGTAGGCTCTATTTCGTTGTAGTTGCTGTCGAAGTTCTGTTGCCAACGGTATTTTGTTTCGTCGGTAGTTGCGGAATTGGTACGTGTATATTGGAGACGTTCGCGAAGAGAGAACTCTACACGTCCAATCTTGTACTCCCCGGTAAGGGTTACGTGGAAGCGGTGACGCTCGGTCCAGTAGTCGTGGTCGAGGTTGTAGTCGCAGAATGTTCCGTAGCCTGGTACCTCGAACTGGTCTTCCCACTTGTATTTCTTCTCGTCGAGGCTGTGACTGTAGAGGAAGATGTATCCGGCACTTGCTTTCAACCAGCTTGTGAGCTTGTAGCTGGCTCCGATACCGGCCGAGACACGGTCAATGTCGCCTACACCTTCAATGGTGCGCAGCTCTGCCTCAAAGTCAAGCTTTAACTTCTTGTTTATCTTCTTGGATGCTTCCAGTGTTGTCCATACACCGAATTCGTCATCGTCGCTCTGTGCACCAGCATTGCACAACGGGGCAATCGCAAGTACCGCAGCCAATATGTATGCTGCACGGTTTTTCTTAGCTTTTGAGTTTGTATTCATCTGTCGGGGTTTTTAATGTTGTATCTACTGAATTGTTTGATGAACTGCTTTTGTAGTACATTTTTACAATAGCTGCATCCTTAAGGAAGTCTATTGCGCCTACCTCAACTTTCTCAATCTTCAGGCCTGTCCTTTTCTCCAGATCTGCAATGAGCTCTTCCCTCTTGTCGGGGGTGATGAGATTGATATTGTCATATTTTATGACTTTATAAGAGTAGTGGCTTATGAGCAACTTGCTTTCACAAATCCAGATGGATGCGATGAAGAGGATGTTTATCATCAGTACTTCGCCAAGGCTCAATTCGCTTACCGTGAGGCCGTTTATCGCACTCATGGCAATGATGATGAACAGATATGTCATCTCCCGTATCGCAACCTGTTCGGTACGGTATCGTATGATGCTGAATATGGCAAAAAGACCAAGTGCGATGCCGGCCTTCAGCTTGACATCGCCAAGCACATATATGAGCATGAACGTGCTGATTGCTATCAATACGTATGTGAAGAAGAATTCTCCGCGCTTGCATTTGGGGTAGTATAATCCACGTACTACAATCATTATCGATACAAGGTTGATAAGGAATGCTATCAGGAGCTCTAGAACGTGATCGGTGTCAAGGAAATCCTTGCTTTTTCTGTCACCCTTTACCGATACGGCCTTCTTCTCCTTGCTGTCGGCATCCTCATCTTCGTCATAGGATCCACCCATTACCAATGCGGCATTGGCATAGTTTACATTCCCTGCATGCACGGTGCATTCGCCAGTACGCGCAAAGAGTCCGAAAAGAAATACCAGCAGTACGATTGTTGTCTGTTTCATGTGTCTGTCGTTTTTATTGTTGTTCTATTTTCTTTACCATTGTGAGCCTCTCTTTGAAGTTGTTGCTCTTGAGGTCTTTGTTTGTCAGTGCACTTCCTATGCAATACTTGCTGAAGCCAGACCGTTTTATCCTTGTCTTCCACAGAATGCCGAGAGCTGGTGAGGGTACATTGCCATCTCTCTTCAGCTCTATTATGGCTGTCTGCTTCAATTTATCGCGCAGTCCGCTTCTCAGGTGGTGGAATTCAAGATTGAAGTCAATTGTAAGCCTTTCGGTCTTTTTGCTGTTGACCAGAGTGATGCGGTTGAACCAGTTCTCGATTGCCGGGGATAGCTCGTCGATGGAGTACCATGCATGTTTGCCAAGGAACGGTATTATCTCGTTATACTCCTCGTGCAACGTCCCGACACCACTTACCGATATACGTTTCTTCTTTGTGCGGCCGTGGTTGTTCTTGTTCTTTATCTCGAAAAAGGTGTTGTCGCTGTCGAGGTATGTACGTACTCTTATCTTCTCTCTGGTAATTCGGCCACAGTGATGCATACGGTACATCTGGTAATCGTCGGTGTCGAAGTATGTCGTGTGATAGCGGGCAATCCGCTTGCCGTTTATCTCCTGAATGTAATATTCGCCCTTGACGGCAGAGAGGAAATCAAGCAACTGCCCGAACGTGGCCACGAACTTCGTGTCAGTCCTGTTCATCAGCTTTATGCCCGACATCTCTTCCAATGAAATCGGTGGCAAAAGCCCAATCCTCTCTTCAATACCTTTATGATGTGTCTGCATTATAATGGCCTTTAAGGCTTCACTGTTGCTTGTATGCGCAAATATATAAAAATATATATAATTATAAAGTATTTTGTTATTAAAATTCAACTGAATGGTGGTCTTCAAGGCACTACTTGGATGAATTTGTGCCCCGAAGCGGTTTGCTTTGAGCCGGTAAAATTATTATATTCGTGGGCTGAAAAGATGTGATTATGAATGTAACCGAAATAATAGACCGTTTTTATCCGGTAGATAATGAGCTGAAAAATATTTACATGGTGCATGCCCGTAAGGTCACGGATATGGCTTTGGAAATGGCAACGCGCCATCCCGAACTGGATATTGATACAGAGTTTGTGCGAGAGGCTGCAATGCTGCACGACATCGGCATCTTTCTGACCGATGCTCCGCGTATATACTGCTTTGGTACAGAGGATTATATTTGTCATGGCTATCTGGGGGGCGAATTGTTGCGCTCGTTGGGAATGGAACGTCATGCAAGGGTCTGCGAAAGGCATACCGGTACGGGGTTGCGCAAGGAGAAAATTGCCGAGAACAAGTGGAATATCCCGGTAAAGGATTTTGTCCCTGAGACATTGGAAGAACAGCTTGTGTGCTTTGCCGACAAGTTCTTTTCAAAGACGAGATACCTTGAACATCCACGTACGTTCGAAGAGGTTGTCGCAAGCATGCATAAAATATCCGAGGAATCGGTAGCGTGTGTCGAGAAGTGGGCTAAAATGTTCCTTTAACATTCTGTTGAGGTAAATATTGTGGTTGCAGCTGCTTTTTTGCTCGAAAAATGGGAAATACTCCTTTTTATTTCGTATTTTTGTACATTGCTTATATGGCATATTTGAGGAATGAGGTTTAAAACGATAGGAAGATTGTTCTTGGCTATGTTAGTGGCGGTTGTGGTTTTTGCTGCATCTGTCAATGCTGCGCCTGTTCCTGTTCCCTCTGCCGATTATCCGTTTTTTGCTGATACCCATTTGCTTGCGGGTGATTCAGTTATTGTAAATGATTCCGTTGCAGTAAATGATTCCATTGAAAATACGAAACCGAAGAAGGATGCCATAGATGCTCCTGTCTATTACGAGTGTACCGACTCGATGGTGTGGTCGCGTGGCGGCAATGCCTTCCTTTATGGTAGCGGAAAGGTCAATTACGATAAGGTCGAACTTACTGCGAATGTGATAACAATGAACCTTGACAGCAGTGTAGTGCATGCCTCAGGCACTGTTGACACAACAGGTATGGCAGTGGGCCTCCCGATTTTTATGGATGGCGGTACCCCTTATGAATCGGACAGGATAAGCTATAATTTCAAAAGCAAAAAGGGTTTCATAAACAATGTCTTTACCCAACAGGGCGACGGCTTCATTATGGGCGGTAAGGCAAAGAAGGACTCCTCCGATGTCTTCTATTCGCAGGACGGTATGTACACCACCTGTGATTCGGAGCACCCTCACTTCTATATCAAACTTACCCGTGCTAAGGTGCGTCCCAAGAAGGATGTTGTTTCCGGTCCGCTGTATCTTGTCGTAGAGGATGTGCCTCTGCCTCTTGCCTTGCCGTTCGGCTACTTCCCTTTTACAAGCAGCTACTCTTCGGGTATAATTATGCCGACTTATGGAGATGAAACAGAAAGGGGATTCTATCTTCGCGATGGCGGATACTATTTTGCAATAAGCGATAAATTCGATCTGCGCATCACCGGAGAAATCTTTACAAAAGGCTCTTGGGGTGTGGGTGCCGCATCTACATATGCCAACAGGTACAAGTATTCGGGAAGCTTCGATTTCAGTTATCTTGTTACAAAGAATGGCGAGAAGGGATTGCCGGATTATGCTGTAGGCAAGAACTTCAGGCTTCAGTGGAGTCATCGTCAGGACCCGAAGGCACATCCTAACAGTAACTTCTCGGCAAGTGTGAACTTCGCTACGGCAAGCTATGAACGCTCTAACCTGAACAGTCTCTACAATCCGATACTCAATTCGCAAAGTATGAGGACTTCGAGTGTCAGCTATTCACGTACGTTCCCCAGTATAGGTCTCACGGTCTCTGCAACGATGAACGTAGCGCAGAATGTCCAGGATTCTACGTTGTCGTTGACATTGCCCAATATAAACGTGTCGCTTTCAAAGAAATACCCTTTCAAGAGAAAAAAACGTAAGGGCGAGGAACGTTGGTACGAAAAGATATCGCTTTCTTACAGCGGTCAGATGAGCAACAGTATCTCTACCAAGGAGGACAAGGTCTTCAAGTCGAACATAATTGATGATTGGAGGAACGGCTTTAAGCATAATATCCCCATAAGTGCGACATTCCAGCTGTTCGACTTCATAAACATAACCCCAAGCTTCAACTACACTGAACGTTGGTATTTCAAGAAGGTGAACCAGGATTGGGACTATGCGACAAACAGTGTTGTGCGCGATACGGTACATGGTTTCCATCGTGTATATAACTACAACCTGTCTCTATCGGCAAATACAACACTCTATGGTTTCTATCAGCCGACAGGCTTCCTCAAGAATAGCCGTGTGGAGATGGTGCGCCATGTCTTCAAACCCTCTGTCTCGTTCACCTATGCCCCGGACTTCGGCAATAGGGATTACGGATATTACGACTCATATGTATATACCGATGAGGACGGTGAGGTGCATACCGTGGAGTATTCTCCCTATCAGGGCAGCCTGTATGGTGTCCCGGGAAAAGGAAAGACAGGTAGTATTTCATTCAGTGTGAGCAACAATATTGAGATGAAGTGGCGTACCAAGAACGACTCTATAAAGAAAGTGAGTATAATAGATGAGTTGGGAGCCACCATATCATACAATCTGGCAGCTAAGACCAGGCCGTGGAGTAACCTTTCTACCCGTTTGCGTCTTAAGCTTTCCAAAAACTATACATTCAGCCTGAATGCGACATGGGCAACCTATGCCTATGAGTTCAATGACCGCGGTCAGGTTGTTGTGGGTGACAGGACTGAATGGTCTTATGGCCGTTTCGGACGTTTCCAGGGTATGAGCCAGAATCTCTCATACACCTTCAATAACAAGACCTTCGGCAAAATCAGGAATTGGTTGCGGGGTTCCGATGATGAAGATGAAGAGAAAGCAGGGAGCGAGGGTGCTGAAGAGTCTGGCAATGAGGAGAAAGATGCCTCTTCGTTACGTAGCAGTTCGTCAAAGAAGGCCAAGGATGCCGATGTGGACGAGGATGGTTACATGCCGTTCAAATTTCCGTGGAATTTTACCGTTTCATATGGTATAATGATGGCAGAGGATACATCGGCAAAGATAAACGTCAAGAATATGCGTTATCCCTACAAGTTTACACAGAACCTTAACTTCTCCGGTAATATCGGTATTTCCGACAATTGGCGCATAAACTTCACCTCGGGATATAATTTTGAATACAAGAAGCTTACGACAACCACTATAAACATTTCACGTGATCTGCACTGTTTTGAAATGTCCTGCGGAATTGTCTTGAGCCCCTACACGTCATTCAATTTCAGTTTCCGCGCAACATCGCAGATGTTGGCAGATGCCCTTAAGTTCGACAAACGCAGCAGCGGAAGCTCGAATGTACAGTGGTATAACGATTGATAGACTTTTGGATATGTTGGTGGCTGAAAAACCATAACAAAGCAACCCCGTTGGAACTTAATGCTCTAACGGGGTTGCTTGTTCTAAAAGAAGGATTTCCTAAACCGGTGCTTACCATATGATGGGCTCTTTCCCATGTTCCTTCAGATATTCGTTGGCTCTGCTGAAGTGGCGGTTGCCGAAGAATCCCTGATATGCCGATAATGGCGAGGGGTGGGGCGATGCGAGTACAAGGTGTCTGTTGCGGTCAATGAATGCGCCTTTTTTCTGTGCATAGCTTCCCCATAATATGAACACTATATTATCCCGTCGTGTGGCAAGTTCGCGTATGGCTGCATCGGTGAACTCTTCCCAACCACGTCGCTGGTGTGAACCCGCCTGTGCTGCTCTGACTGTAAGCGTCGCGTTCAACAGAAGTACTCCCTGGTCGCTCCAGCGTGTGAGGTCTCCATCCTGTGGTATCTTGCCCCCGGTGTCGTTCTCAATCTCCTTGAATATGTTGTTGAGTGAGGGCGGAAAGGCAACCCCTTTGTTTACCGAGAAGCAGAGTCCGTTGGCCTGTCCTGCTCCATGATAGGGGTCTTGTCCCAATATAACCACTTTCACATCGTTGAACGGACAGTGGTCAAAAGCATTGAATATGAGTCGTGCCGGAGGGTATATCGGAGTGGAACCCCTGTATTCTTCCCTTATAAACTCTGTAAGCCTGATGAAGTACTCTTTTGAGAACTCATCCTTCAGGACATCTTTCCAACTTGCATCAATTCTTATATCCATGATGTATGGGTTTTTCTCAGATAAGCGGAATGTTCATCTCCTTACATTGCTTTCTCATTTCATCGGGCCATATGCTCGACTGTATCTCTCCAATGTGTGCCTTCTTTAACAGCAGCATACACAGACGGGACTGTCCTATACCGCCTCCAATGCTCAAGGGCAATTCTCCTGCAAGCATACGGCGGTGGAAGTAGAGGTTCTTGCGCTCCTGCTTGCCCGATTTTTCAAGTTGGTGAAGCAGTGCTGCACGGTCAACCCTTATTCCCATAGAAGACAATTCCATAGCCTTGCCAAGTACATCGCTCCATATCATGAGGTCTCCGTTCAGGCCATAGAAGCCATCTTCATTGGCAGTCGTGTAGTCGTCATAGTCGGGTGCGCGGTTGTCGTGAGGCTTGCCGTCTCCAAGTTCGTTGCCTATTCCTATAATGAATACTGCTCCATGCTCTTTCGTTATGGCTTCTTCGCGCTCCTTCGGCGAGAGTTGCGGATAGAGTCGGCGCAACTCCTCGCTATGTATGAATCTTATCTCCTCGGGAAGTGACGGTTTCAGTTGAGGGTAACACTCGCTCAAAGTGAATTCCGTATGCAGGATTGCTGAATATATCTCATTGACAATCCTTTTAAGGAACGATATGCTGCGTTCGTTCTCTGTTATCACTCTCTCCCAATCCCATTGGTCCACATAAAGTGAATGCAGGTTGTCGAGTTCTTCATGCGCTCGTATGGCATTCATGTCGGTGTAGATGCCATATCCTTCGGCTATGCCGTATTCTGCAAGCGTCACTCTTTTCCATTTCGCAAGCGAGTGTACGACCTCTGCTACGGAGCCGTCCATGTCCTGTATCGGGAAGCTCACCGCATTCTCGACTCCATTGAGGTCGTCGTTGAGGCCTGTCCCCTGAAGAACGAACAGCGGTGCTGTAACACGTCTAAGACGTAGTGTAGAGGATAGGTTAAGCGGGAATGTCTCTTTTATCTGCTTGATTGCCAACTCTGTCTGTTTCAGATCGAGTAACGGCTTGTATTGCTCCGGAAGTCTGTATAATTTCATATTTCTGCTGACAAAATGTCGTTGATGTTGGTTTGTTGGTTGATTTTTTTAAGCTGTTTGCCTTTGTTGATTTTCTATTTGTAGGCAAAGGTAGTATTAATAAATGCAATATGCAAATAAAAAGCCGTATCTTCTCTTTTTTGTCATTATTACAATGTTTCTTGCCAAATAATTTGTATCTTCGCACTTGAAAATTCAACACGGTCCCGTAGCTTAGCTGAATAGAGCGTCAGATTCCGGTTCTGAAGGTCGTGGGTTTGAATCCCACCGGGATCACACAGTAGCCTTGTGTACATTGAATTCTGTTATATGAAAGCATTCCTATATTATATTACGGTGGCATTTCTTTTTGTACTGAACAAACTGCCGATGCCTCTTCTCCATTTCCTCTCCTCGCTTTTTTATTACCCGGTATATTATGTTGCCCGTTACCGTCGAAAGGTTGTCCGCGACAATCTTGTAAAGTCTTTCCCCGAGAAGGGGCTGAAGGAGATAAAGCATATCGAAAAGAAATTCTACCGCTCTTTGTGTGACTATTTCTTTGAAATGATAAAGATGTACGGAATGAGCGAGAAGAAGATGCGTAAACATATGGAGTTTACAGGCATAGACAAGGCCAAGGAGATGCTGGATAAAGGGCATTCCATTGTGTTGTATATGGGGCATCTCTTCAATTGGGAGTTCGTGACATCGATAACTCTTCATATAGCTGCGGACGATCTTGTGGTAGGTGATATATATCATCCGCTGGAGAACAAAAGGTTCGATGCTCTGACAAAGAAGATGCGTGACCAGTACGGTGCTGAGTCCATAACGATGGCTAATACCTTACGCAGGATAATGCAGATAGGTAAGGAGAAAAAGAAATATTTTATAGGTTTCATTGCCGATCAGGTGCCTACATGGGAGTCTATAAACTATTGGGTCGATTTCTTCCATCGTGACACCCCTGTCTTTACGGGAACTGAGAAGATAGCACAACGTACCAATGCATCTCTCTTTTACGGACGCATGGAGCGAGTGAAACGCGGAAAGTATGTGATGCATCTTGAACTTATGGCAGAGAATGCTGCAGAATTGAAAGAGTTTGAGGCTACAAATATGTATTACGAACGTCTCACCGACAATATACGCCAGAGCCCGGAATTGTGGCTTTGGACACATAAACGTTGGAAACGTACACGCAAAGGATATGAAGAGCGTGAAAGGAAACGTGCTGAGGACCGTAAACGTTTAAGGGAAAAGGGCGAAGGTAATGTATAAGGTTGTTCTAATAAATGGCTCGGGTGAGAAAGGGCGTTGGATAGCCCGTCAGACAAAAGGTGCTGCAGGCATATCTTCATGCGGCAAGTACAAGTTCTATATAAATGAGAATATAGAAGACCCCGATTTTGTGATAGTGAGAGGCAAGTCGTGCAAGGAGACACTGACATTCAATGTGGCTCCCGAGAATGTCATACTTACCACCAGTGAACCATACTCCGTGCTTGCCTATCCGCGTGACTACTGCAAGCAGTTTGGTATGGTATGCTCATGCCAGGAGAATCTTAAACACAAGAATGTGAAGTTCACTCCGGCTATAATCTTCTGGTTTGCCGGGGTTGTCTTTGATGCTAAAGGCCGTCCCACTCCTGTAAGGAGCTATGATGACTTCAGGAATGAACCTTGGCCAGAGAAGAAGAAACTGATATCAGTGGTAAGCAGTAACAAGGCATTTACAAAAGGGCATGTTGACAGGATAAGGTTCGTTGAGCGGCTGAAGGAGTATTATGGTGACAAGATAGATGTCTATGGCCGTGGCTACAATGGCTTCGACGACAAATACGATGTTGTTGCCCCATACAACTACCACATTGCTATAGAGAACTCGCGGGCAAAGTACTACTGGACCGAGAAACTTTCCGATACGTATCTGTGTGGTAGTTATCCGGTATATTACGGTTGTACGAATATCGGTGACTATTTCCCGGAAGGTAGCTATAGTGAGATAGATATACACGACTTTGAAGGTGCTGTAAAGGTTATTGATGCTCTGATTGCCGACAATGCATATGAGAAATCATTGCCTTTGCTTGCTGAATGCAAAGAGAAAGTTCTCGAGGAATATAATCTATTCAATTATTTGGCATCCATTATGGACGGAATGGATCCAGGTCTTCCACGTCGCCAAGTCACAATCAAGCATGCGAATTCAATGCATGACATGCATAATGTCTATAACTATGTCGTAAAGCGTAACGTGTTTAAGGTAAAGCGTTTCTTCTACCGCTTGTTTCATAAGGATTCCATATGCTGACATATAAATAGAGGAGGAACATATATGAAGTGAGTGTTCCTCCTCTATTTATATGGTATTTATTAATCAATAAGCTCTTGCGAACAGTACTCGGCGTGCCGAGGGCTTGCCTGTCACCATACATGTGCCCGGTGTCTCGTCCCAACCCAATGGTATGCATCGGATTGTAGCCTTTGTATCGTTCTTTATCTGCTCCTCGGTTTCAGGAGTGCCGTCCCAGTGTGCAAGGATGAAACCGCCCTTTTCAATCTCGGTCTTGAACTCCTCGTAGGTATCGACACTGCGTGTGCTGGCTTCACGCATGGCTAGTGCCTTTGCGTGCAGATTGCTCTGTATATCGTCAAGCAGTTGCTTTACATAATCTACAATACCCTCAATCTCTCGTGTTTCCTTAGCAAGAGTGTCGCGGCGCATAACCTCTATTGTGCCGTTCTCGATGTCGCGGGCACCAAGTACAAGACGTACGGGAACGCCCTTGAGTTCGTATTCGGCAAACTTGAATCCGGGGCGTTTGTTGTCGGCATCGTCGAACTTCACTGTTATGCCAAGCTTCTTGAGTTCTGCAATCATTGGATCTACCTTGCTCCTGATGGTACTCATCTGCTCTTCGTTTTTGCAGATTGGGATGATTACCACCTGGATAGGTGCAAGCGCAGGTGGCAATACAAGTCCGTTGTCATCGGAGTGGGTCATGATGAGTGCGCCCATAAGGCGTGTGGATACTCCCCATGATGTAGCCCATACATACTCCAGGTTGTTGCTCTTGTCAACGAATTGAACATTGAATGCCTTGGCGAAATTCTGGCCCAAGAAGTGTGATGTACCGCACTGCAATGCTTTGCCGTCCTGCATCATACCTTCTATTGTGTATGTGTCAAGTGCGCCGGCAAAACGTTCGTTCGCGCTCTTTACACCCATTACTACCGGCAGGGCCATATAGTTGTTTGCAAAGTCATTATATACATGCAACATTGTACGTGCCTCCTCTTCGGCCTCCTCGCGTGTCGCGTGTGCGGTGTGGCCCTCCTGCCATAGGAATTCTGCTGTACGCAGGAACAGACGGGTACGCATCTCCCAACGCATTACGTTTGCCCACTGGTTTATCTTTATAGGCAGGTCTCGGTACGATTGTATCCAGTTCTTGTATGAACTCCATATGATGGTTTCCGATGTGGGGCGTATAATCATCTCCTCTTCGAGTTTTGCAGCCGGGTCAACAACTACACCGCTTCCGTCCTCGGCATTCTTCAAACGGTAGTGTGTAACTACGGCACACTCCTTTGCAAAACCTTCAACATGCTCTGCCTCGCGGCTGAGGAACGATTTTGGTATGAGAAGCGGGAAATATGCATTTACATGACCGGTCTCCTTGAACATGTCGTCAAGGACTCTCTGCATCTTTTCCCAGATGGCATAGCCATAAGGCTTGATGACCATACATCCTCTTACCGGTGACTGTTCTGCCAAGTCGGCTTTAAGTACAAGATCGTTGTACCACTGCGAATAGCTTTCGCTACGTTTTGTCAGCTCTTTTAATTCTGCCATATCTTTATTGTAAATTTTAGTTCTTCAGCAGGAATGGTTGCCCATTGCCGTTTCATCATGCAAACTTACAAAAATATATTCACATAGCACTCCTTGTTGCCTATTTTGAATCGCTTATTCCGTTTTTTTTTACAATATTGAGGTGCAAAAAAACGTATAGTGTTGCAAAAAAGAGTCTAAATTGCTACTTTTGCAGAGTATATTGTCCCTAAAAGTGGAATTCGTTTCCTTGTTGTACGGCTATGCCGATGCAGCTGATAGGGTGGATCGGTATTCATTTACTTTAAAATATATGATTATGAAATGTAATTGCGTAAAATCATTGTGCGTTGTATTGTGCTCTGTGTTGATGTTCTCAAGTTGTTCTACATGGAGCAACACAGCGAAAGGTACAGCAATCGGTACAGCGGCAGGTGCTGTCCTTGGTGTGTTAATCGGTGAAGTAGCAGGCAATAAAACAGTAGGAACAGCGGTCGGTGCTGTAGTCGGTGCCGGAGCAGGTGCTATTATCGGCAACAGAATGGATAAGGCTGCCGAGGCTGCTTCTCAAGTAAAGAATGCGACAGTGCAGACTGTAACAGATGCCAATAACCTTACAGCTGTGAAGGTGACATTCGATTCTGGTGTACTCTTTGCAACCAACAAGTACGATCTGAATGCGGCTGCTAAGGCAAACCTTGCCGACTTGGCAAAGATTCTCCAGGAGTACTATGATGCTGACGTGGCAATCTACGGACACACAGACTCTACAGGTAACGATGCCATCAACAATCCTCTTTCTGTAAACCGTGCAAATGCTGTTGCAGACTATCTTATGTCTCTTGGCGTATCTGTAAATCAGATAAAGAGTGTCGAGGGCTTCGGCTCAACACAGCCGGTGGCAGATAACAACACAAAGGAGGGTCGAAGTGCCAACCGTCGTGTCGAGATATACATGTATGCAAGCCAGCAGATGATTGATGCTGCCAATTCTGGCCAGTTGAAGTAAATAATTCCAATTATAAGAGATAGAAAAAGGAACCCTAGGGTTCCTTTTTCTATCTCTTATAATGCCCGTAGTACTCTTATTCCGGGTTGGCTCTTCCTTCTTTTTTGGTATTCATAAAGCGTGAGGCTGTCTTTGATTACCATCTTTTTTGCGCCGGATGCATGCATGAGATGTACCTTGCCGTCTTTCCAGAATGCGAACCCAATGTGTGCAATGTCCAGCCCATCTGCATTAGTGATGAGTGCTATGATATCTCCATCCTTTATGTCAAGGATGTCGGCATTCTTGTTCAGCTTGTTTTTGGGGATGTAGTCCACATATACCCCTCTGAATTTCTTTTCAAGTTCTTCTATAGCTGATACTGCAACCGTGTCATCGTATAGCATCGGGTATTTATAGGAGTTGCGGCTCATGAAGTGCAAGTCAACCCTTCTCCTCTTGCTTATCTGCGGCATCTTTATCTCCTGTACAATACCCTTTTTTATGTTGTCCTCTATCCACCAGCTTGTATAGTGCAGTCGGCTGGTATATCCGTCTCTTGTTCCACCCCGATAGCGTATCCTTTCCAGATTCCTGCATACGTCGGAAAACTCTCTCCCCCCATCTTTTGATGTTGTGGCAATGGCCAGTACCAACTCTACGAATGTTGTGCAATCGAGCTTGGTACAGCTGATATACAATGGCTCATGTTTGCCGTTTTCCAAAGTGGATGCTATATATTGTTCGCCGATGAACCTGTTTGCGATGTCCAATATGCGTTCTCCTTGGGTTGCGTATTCCTTGGAGTCGGTGTCGGCGAGAATTTTCTCTATCCTTATGCTGTCGCTCTTGTCGAACAGTATATCCTGGGTGAATGATAGTGCCGGAACAAGCAGTAGTAGCAATATGAGTGTTATCTTCTTCATGCTGTATTATTAATTAGTGTAAATATACCGTTTTTTTTCGGATAATTGATTACCTTCGCTATAAATTGCTCGATAGTATGCCGAGGTTCATGTACATATTGTTGCTTTTTATATTTTCCCCGGTTGCCGGAAATGCCCAGGCTGCGCGTTCGTTGGTTATGTCTGTGCGTTCGCCCCAGATGGTGTTGAATGGCGAGTGGGACGCTCCTGCTGTCATGATGTTAGGTAGTGACGACAGGTTGCTGTTCTCGTTTGACGAAATGTCCCATACCTATCATAGGTACCTGTGTCGCATAACACATCGCAATGCCGATTGGTCAATGTCTGATCTTCTTGAAATAGATTATCTCGACGGTTTCAATAATATGCCCGTGGAAGAGTGGGAAAATTCAGTCAATACGACACAACTGTATACTCATTATGAGTATTCGATTCCCAATGAGAATGTCTCGCTCAAGCTATCGGGGAATTATAGGCTTGAGATATTGGACGGTGAATCTCCCGATGAGACTCCTGTCGCACTCTTTGATTTCTCTGTGGTTGAGCCTAGGGTTGCGGTACGTGCATCGGTAAGCGGCGATACTGACCGTTCGCTTAACGATGGTGAACAGCAACTTTCCTTTGTGGTCGATTATTCACGTTTTGGCATTGCCAACCCTGCTGCCGATATCAAGCCGGTGGTTTATCAGAACCGTCGTCGTGACAATGCTGTCATTGGTGTCAAGCCGACATATATACGTGGCGGTGATGCCGAATATGTACATAATGAAAAGCTTATCTTTGATGCAGGCAATGAGTACCGGCGTTTTGAACTTACCGACCCCAATTCTCCCGGTATGAATGTGGAGGAGGTGGTGTACTATGCTCCCGACTATCATGCCCTGCTATATATGGACGAGGTGAGACGCTACCATTCCGAGTATCGTGATGAGGACGGACGTTACTATGTAAATACACTTGAAGGCTATGGGTCACCGATAGAGGCCGACTATGTATATGTACACTTCGCTCTTGATGCCCCTTACCGTACCGGTGGCGATTACTATCTCATGGGTGATTTTACAGGTGTTCCGTTCTCTCCTTTGTGCAAGCTTGAATACGATGCCGAAGAGGGATACTATTTTACTTCGCAACTGCTCAAACTTGGGCTTTACAACTATATGTATATATGGCTGCCGCATGGTGCCGAGGAGGGCTCTGTGCTTTTAACCGAAGGAGCCTGCTACAACACGGAGAATGAATACCTTATATATATATATCATAGGGCTTTCGGAGAGAGGTATGACAGACTCGTTGGTGTGCAGGCCTTGAAATATTCTCTTGAGAACAACTGAGTACCTTAATGGGGCAATAGGTATATAATATGACAAGTCAATTCAACTAAAAAAGGCTGCAGCAGCAGCCTTTTTTAGTTGGTGGTTCTTTCCTTACATCTTGTCTATGACCTTCTGTATCTTGGACCATATACCCTTCTTTTCAAGGTGTATTGTCTTGGCAATTTTTTGCAGAACTTTCAGGAATCGTCCATTCTTTTCAATCTGCCTGTGTGCGAATACGTAGAAAATGAATGTTACAAAGATACTTATGCCAATTACTATGTATAGCTGTACATCTATAGGTGCTCCAAGTTTGTATGACAGGTACCATATTGCAACCACCATGAAGTTTATTGTAAGTATCGACACTGTTGTCCCGATATGCGAGAATCCCAGTTCAATGAAAAGATGGTGCAGATGGGTCTTGTCGGGGTGAAATGGCGATTTCTTATTCTTGATGCGTGTGGTCATTACCCTGAGTGTGTCGAAAACGGGAATTGAGAGCACTGCAAGGGTGAAAGGGACAAGCCCCATTCCGTTTGCCGCAAACATAGAGCATTCTGTATCGGTCTTTAGTATGCTTATCACGAACATGGACATCATTGTTCCGATTACCAATGTTCCTCCGTCTCCAATGAACATCTTGGTGGAGTTGCCGAATACATTGTGAAGAAAGAACGGGATAATTGCACCGGCTGCCGATATTGCAATGGTTGTCATAACGGTATTACCCGATTTGTAGAAAATTATAGCAAACATCACGGATGCCATGAAACAGAATCCCGATGATAAGCCATTGACTCCATCAATGAGGTTGATGGCATTGATAATGCCGACTGCTGCAAAGATTGTCAACGGGCATGAAACCCATAGTGGAATTTCATATACTCCCCAAAGTCCCCAAAGGCTGTTTATTGAAGCTCTGTTTACATACATCAGCCATCCTACTATAAGAATCTCAATGAGGAACCTGATAGCAGGCGAAAGGTCCAGAATGTCGTCCATGGTACCAATGTACAGCATTATCAGCATTGCTGTTATAAGCATGAATACATTAGGCTCGTTGAGCAAGGTCTGTGAGCTGCATATTCCTATCACAATCCCAAAGAAGACCGCAAGGCCACCCATTACCGGAACAGGGTTACGCTGCAACTTGCGTGCATCGGGGTTATCGACAAGATTCTTCATTATGGAAATCTTGAGAATTTTCGGGTGAATCCACAGAGTACCCAGAAAAGCCAACAGAATAGGCAGAATGATGTGATGGATTCCTGACATATATTATTTGTAATAATGTTTGTACCTATTACGGTTAATGTAACCGATCATCTGCAAATATAAACAAATATTTCTTAATAATGCAACTTGCCGGTAAAATGTTTTGTTTCATTTCTTTCGGCTCTTGTCCGGCAGCCTTGTGCGTTATTATGGCCGGATAGTTGCCATTCCATTTATTTTTCCTATCTTTGCTCTGTGTTCAGGCAACTACATAGTCTGTTCCTTTGTTCTAATAACGTGGATTATTTGATTTTCTTATATAATATTAAGAATATTTGTTATGTCGAATCATGTTGTAATAATGGCTGGAGGAATTGGGAGCCGTTTCTGGCCTATGAGTACCGTTGATTGTCCCAAACAGTTCATCGATGTTCTCGGTTGCGGCAAATCGCTTTTGCAGTTGACCGTAGAACGTTTCAGTGGCATATGTCCGCCAGAGAATGTATGGGTGCTGACCTCGGGGAAATATGCGCCTTTGGTAGAGGAACAGATGCCTGGAATCCCCAAGGAGAATATTCTTAAAGAGCCTTGCCGCCGCAACACGGCACCATGTATAGCATATGCGGCCTGGAAGATAAAGAAGCGCGACCCGAATGCGAATATGGTGGTTACGCCCAGTGATCATTTTGTGGTAGATGTAAATGAATTCCGTAGAGTAATAAACTCGTCATTGGATTTTGTAAAGGATTCTGATGCGATTCTTACATTAGGCATAAAACCTACTCGTCCCGATACCGGTTATGGTTACATAGAGGCTGTTCTTGGCAGTTCCACTTTGTCCAACAAGGAAATATTCCGTGTGGATTCATTCAAGGAGAAACCTTCGCTCGATGTGGCGCAGGCTTATATTGCAAAGAAGAACTTCTATTGGAATTCTGGTATTTTCATCTGGAATGTATCGACAATAGTGAATGCTTTCCGTGTCTATCAGTCTCCTATGGCATCGCTATTCGAGTCTCTTCTTCCATATTACGATACGGCCGAGGAACAGGCTCAAATAGACGAACGTTTCCCTGAATGTCGTAGCATATCGGTAGATTATGCCATTATGGAGCGTGCCGATGAGATTTTTGTCTTTCCTGCGAACTTCGGGTGGAGCGACCTTGGTACCTGGGTATCTCTTCATAGCAATTCGGCGAAGGATTTGAGTGGCAATGCGGCCCTATCGCCGGCTGTCACATTCGTGGAGTCGCATAATTGCGTAGTAAACACAAAAAGCCTTGAACAGGTTGTGCTCATAGGAATAGATGATTGTATTGTTGCCGAGAATAACGGAAAATTGCTTGTGTGCAGGATGGACGAGGAGAATCGTGTAAAGGAGTTCTCGGGTGAAAAATAATATACTTTCGAAAAGCTGAAGATTTCTTGATATGTATAGTTTGCAGCCGAAGCGCGTGCTTCGGCTGCAAACTGTTTATGACTCTTTCTGTTTTATTGAACCGGTAAATTCCTTTACGGTGATATTTGCATTGTATGGAACACCGAATAGTTTGAAAAGCGTCCACGATTTACCCTCAATGGCATTATGCATAGCGGGGAGTGCTTCTTCTTTTTGCCCGGTATTCCAAAGTATGAATGCAAGATATGCATCAATCTCCGATGTGTCACGGCTGAACTCCCTGCAATATTTGAATACTCTGAGGGCAAGTGTCAGATGTCCGTGTCTGAAAAGGTGCTCGGCAAGCTTGTGCAGCTCTTCGGCTTGTGACCATTCCTTTATTTCCAGTTGGTTCATGTCGTCGAACGTGAGATTCTCCTTGTCGCGCAGTTCATAGAGATGCGTGCCGTCTAGTATCAGTTGCTTCATGTTGTCGGAGTGCATGAGCAAAGCCATGGATAAAGCCTCGTCTGCTCTCTTGGTATCCCCACATAGGTCGAGGAGTATTGCCTTGTTTATCCTTGCAAGCATAATCTCTATTGTACCTTCCGGGGTTTTCTCAATTATTCTTCGGAAAGCATCTGTTGCAGCTTGCAACTCGCCTTTGTGGTAGTGGATGAGTGCTAGATAGAAGTCCGGCAATATTGATTCGGGGTATTTGTTGCTGAATGACGAGAATATTCCGGCAGCTCTGGCATAGTCGCCTACATAGTAGTAGCAGTACCCCTGCATCATTTTGGGGTATTCGACATCGTCATTTATGGTACTCTCGTATTCGAAGCAGTCTATGGCTTTGCCGAATTTCTTTACCATATAGTGTACGTGTCCCATCTGTTCCCAATAAAGGGTGGAATAGGGTTCTTCGTCGAGCAGTCTGTTGTATATTTCAACCGCCTCGTCAGTGCGTTGCAACTCGATAAGGCATTCAGCCTTCACCTCTATCAGGCTTTTGTTGCCGGGGGCGGCTTTTAGTGCCTTTTCGCAGATGAACAGAGCCTCTTGTGCAAATCCGCAGTCAAGCAGTATCTCAAGCGCATCGTATATATTCTCCTGCCCTGGGGAAGCATTCTGTATTATTGCAATGGCTATCTCCCGTGCGCTTTTGAAATCCTTCAGGGCAAGCATTATCTCGGCCTGCAGAATCATTGTTTCATCATCGGAATAGCCGAGTTTGGAGAATAGTTTCATGGCTTTAGCCGGTTCTCCGTTACAAAGGAGAAGCTTTATCTCCATCTTTATGTTTTCGGTAGCTCCCGGGTGAATATGGCGTGATGTCTCAAGCACTTCGGCTGCCTTGTCATTCTTTTCAATGAATAGATAGTACGACAATATATCCACGAACTCGTCAATGCCAAAGTATGGAGTGGCATTCAGTTCCAGTGCCTGTTCGTATCTCGCCAACAATGCACGGAATTCGGGTGAGTCGAAGAATCCTTTATCGTAATTCATCTTTTCAATGAGGAGTGGCTTTGGGTGCCACTCCTGTGATTAGTTATATATTATTTATTTGCCTTTCAGTTTGCTCCAGGTATCCTTGAGTGATACGGTGCGGTTGAATATCGGCTTCTCGGGTGTAGAGTCGGGGTCGATGTTGAAGTATCCGATTCTCTGGAATTGCAGGTAGTCGAGAGGTTTGCGTGTGGCAAGATATTTCTCTACCTTGCATCCTGTGAGTATCTTCAGCGAGTCGGGGTTTATCATCTCCTTCATTGCTTCAAGTGCATCGCACCCCTTTGCTTCGCGTATTGCCGCCATTTCGTCACGTGGGTTCTCGGCACTCCACAAACGATCGTACAGGCGTACTTCGGCATCTATGCAGTGCGCACGGCTTACCCAGTGTATTGTGCTTTTTACCTTGCGGTTGGCATCGGCCTCGCCGGTCTTGGTCTGCGGAATATATTCGCAAAGGACCTCGGTTACATTGCCTTCGGCGTCCTTGTTGCATCCGGTGCAAAGTACGATGTATGCGTTCTTCAGGCGTACTTCACGGCCCGGTGTCAGGCGGAAATAATTCTTTGGAGCATCTTCCATGAAGTCGTCGCGCTCAATCCACAACTCTCGGCTGAATTCGATTGTATGAGTACCGTCTTCGGGTCGTTCAGGGTTGTTTATGGCTGTAAGCTCCTCGACCTTGTCTTCGGGATAGTTTGTTATGGTGAGCTTTACAGGGTTTATTACAGCCGATACACGTGTTGCGCGTGAATTGAGATCTTCGCGTACAGCACTCTCAAGCAGTGCGAAATCGTTGAGTGCATCGTATGTAGTGTAACCTATCTTGTCAACGAAATTCCTTATAGATTCCGGTGAATATCCACGGCGGCGGAATCCGCAAAGTGTCGGCATTCGCGGGTCGTCCCAACCGTTTACCAGCCCCTCTTTTACAAGAATCAAGAGGTTTCGCTTGCTCATGAGCGTGTAGTTCAAGTTCAGCTTGTTGAACTCGTACTGGCGTGGGCGGTTGTCATCGAGATCCTTGCCGTCCTTTACCCAATCGACAAATAGGTCATAGAGTGGGCGGTGCGGTACGAATTCCAACGTGCAGAGTGAGTGTGTGACACCCTCGAAGTAGTCGCTCTGGCCGTGTGCGAAGTCATACATCGGATATGCCTTCCATTTTTCGCCGGTACGGTGGTGAGCCGCTTTTACGACACGGTAGATTATAGGGTCACGGAAATGCATGTTGGGGCTTGCCATGTCTATCTTGGCACGCAATACCATACGGCCTTCCTCAATCTCGCCGGTGTTCATCTTCTGGAACAGTTCTAGGCTCTCTTCAACAGGGCGGTTGCGGTATGGGCTGTCAGTGCCGGGTTGTGTGGGTGTCCCCTTCTGCTCGGCAATCTGTTCTGCTGTCTGCTCGTCAATGTAGGCCTTGCCCTCCTTGATGAGCTTTATGGCAAAATCCCATAGCTGCTCGAAGTAGTCCGATGCGTAATAGACATTGGCCCAATCGAATCCAAGCCACTTGATATCCTCCATTATCGCATCTACATATTCGACATCCTCCTTAGTGGGGTTGGTGTCGTCGAAGCGCAGGTTGCATATGCCGCCATATTTCTGTGCCATTCCAAAATCCATACATATGGCCTTGGCATGGCCAATATGAAGATATCCGTTCGGTTCTGGCGGGAAACGTGTCTGGACCTTTGCTCCGTTCTTTCCCTGTGCCAGGTCATCTACAATAATCTGCTCGATAAAACTGATGCTCTTTTTCTCGCTCTTTTCGTTCTCGTTCAATTCGGCCATTTAAGTATATAGTTTATGTTTATATTCAAAATTTATAATTCAATTTACAAAAATAGTCCAATTCTTTTAAAACACTTCTCTTTTGCCGTGGTTTTTTATTAACTGGGTAAGACATTCATATGTTTCGTGGTGAATGCCGACGGTTCTATCCAGGATGTTGAAGTTGTGAAGTCAACGGGTGACGTCTATCTCGACAAGGAGACCGTACGAGTTGTTGAGACTATGCCTAAGTGGAGTCCCGCTCTGCAGTCCGGTAAACCTGTACGTGTGTACTATACTGTGCCGGTGAACTTCCGCTTGCAATGATTTCATGTTGTCACTGCGAAATGGAGATGTAGTATCCCAGTTTGTAGATGTTGAGTTTTTTGAGTGATGGCGTGTTGCCAAGCAGGTTTTTTCTCAACCTTTCTCTATTGCATCTCCAGTATGCCATGAATGGTTTGGTCATATGCCATCTTTTCAGTTTCTGTACGGCATTGAGCAGTGGAGTGGTACCTATCTTATCACTTATACCGGCAAGTGTCTCTATAGATTGTTCGACTTTGGCAAGATATGTGGCATTGTCTTCCAATCCGTTATGCAACAATCTGTTGTCTATGTGTTTTATTGATGCTTTGCGCCTTTCGAGCTCTTTGCCGAACAGCGTGTCCTCGTAACCGTATCCTACGATGTTGCTGTCGAAGAAGATTGACATGAAGAGTTCCTTGCTGATGGCGAAGTTGAATGTAGAGAATTTGTCATATGGAGCGATGTTGCGGGTTGCGGCATCACGATGCTTGTCGGCATTTTTCTCATATTTGTATCTGAGTGTACATCTCTTGTCGGCCAGTTCGTCGGCATGATATAGCCCGCCGCACACAACGTCCCACTCTGTCACTGTTCCCAGATAACATTTGACGAAATCTTTCTTCTCTACCATAGCATCGCAGTCGATGAAAATGAGGTAGGGATGCTTCGCTTCAATTGCAAGCAGGTTGCGTATATTGGAACGTCCGATATTCTTTTCTCTTATTATTCTCCTGCAGTTGGGCAAAATTTCGGCTGCGATGTTCAGGCGGAGATTGTCGCTGCTGGTCCCGTCCTCGCCTACTAGTATCTCATACGGAACTCCAAGCTCTTCGCCCTGCTTGTGGAGTTCCTCGACAAGAAGGTGGCAGTCATAGTCCTTGACAGGAATAAGTATCGAAATCATACTCGTATAATAGCTTCTTTGCTGCAAAAATATCAAAATCTTCCAAGATTGCTTGCTGATATTGCATCAAAATGAAAAATCGTATAGCAATAGTGGCAAAAAAAGGGTGCTTGCCGAGGAATGTAATCCGATATATTTTATTATCTTCGCAAAATAAAGCGAATTATAAACTTTTAAAGTATAATATTATGAAGAGCGACATTCAGATTGCCCATGAGACCAAACTTGAACGTATTGAAAACGTTGCGGCGAAAATAGGTATTGATGCCAACGATCTTGAACATTACGGCAAGTATATTGCAAAGATTCCTTTGAATCTTATCGGTGAAAAGAAAGGTAAACTTATCCTTGTCACAGCCATCACGGCTACAAAGGCCGGTATTGGCAAGACTACGGTCTCAATCGGTCTTGCTTTGGGTCTTAATAAAATTGGCAAGAAGGCTGTCGTTGCTCTTCGCGAACCTTCACTCGGCCCATGTTTCGGCATGAAGGGCGGTGCAGCCGGTGGCGGTTATGCACAGGTTCTTCCGATGGAGAAGATAAACCTTCATTTTACAGGTGACTTCCATGCGATAACATCGGCACACAATATGATTTCGGCATTGCTTGACAATTATCTCTATCAGCATGCAAAAGAGGGATTTGGACTTAAGGAGATTCTGTGGCGTCGCGTACTTGATGTGAACGACCGTTCCTTGCGTCAGATAATAACAGGCGTTGGTCCTGCAACAAACGGTCTTGTAGAGCAGGCCGGCTTTGACATTACTCCGGCATCGGAACTTATGGCAATCCTTTGTCTTGCCAGTGATGAGAACGACCTTCGCCGTCGCATTGAGAATATTATGTTGGGATATACATATGCCGGAGAACCGTTTACAGTGAAGGATCTTGGTGTTGCCGGTTCAATTATGGTTCTGTTGAAGGATGCCATACAGCCGAATCTTGTGCAGACAACCGAAAATACTCCGGCAATTATCCATGGCGGTCCGTTCGCCAATATTGCTCATGGCTGCAATTCGCAGCTTGCGACCAAGATGGCTCTTGCCCATAGTGAATATACAATTACAGAGGCAGGCTTCGGTGCCGACCTCGGTGCCGAGAAATTCTACAACATCCTTTGCCGCAAGAGTGCTCTGCAGCCCGATGCTACAGTGATTGTTGCAACAGCTCAGGGGCTTAAGATGCATGGTGGCGTAGAACTCGATAAGATAAAGGAACCCGATATGGAGGGATTGCGTAATGGACTTGCAAACCTTGACCGTCATGTTGCAAACCTCCGTTCTTTCGGTCAGTCGATTGTGGTGGTCTTCAACCGCTTTGCTACAGATACAGATGAGGAGATGGCTCTGTTGCGTGAGCATTGTGAAAAGGAACTCGGCTTGCCGTTCGTGATAAACAATGCATTTGCACAAGGTGGTGAAGGTGCGATGGAGATGGCACAGATTGTCGTGGATACTATCGAGAAGAATCCTTCCAAGCCTTTGCAGTTCACATATTCCGACGAGGATAGCATACAGCAGAAAATTGAGAAGGTTGCAAAGAATATCTATGGTGCGGCTTCTGTAACTTTTGCAAAGCCGGCTCTCGACCGTATCAAGCTTGCCGAGAAGTATGGACTTGCAAAATTCCCGGTCTGCATTGCGAAGACACAGTTCTCTTTCAGTGCCGATGCAAAGCTGTACGGTGCAGTAAAGGGATTCAATCTGCAGATACGCGATGTGGTCCTTAATGCCGGTGCAGAGATGGTTGTCGCTATTGCCGGCGACATAATAAGAATGCCCGGATTGCCAAAGGATCCACAGGCTAACCGTATAGATTTTGTTGATGGTGAAATTGTAGGCCTCAGCTGATTCCGTGAACGGTAAAAGGTAAATTGTTTCGTCAAGTAACTTTATGCTTGGCGCACTTGCAAAACAGGTACCTTACGTTCTGTCCATTCACAAAAAGTAAACACATTCTATGGCACAACCATTGGCCGAACGTCTGCGCCCGACCTCCTTTGATGGCTATGTAGGGCAACAGCATCTTGTTGGAGAGGGTGCTGTGCTGCGTCGTATGATTGATTCGGGGCGCATACTGTCGTTCATCATGTGGGGCCCTCCGGGGACCGGAAAGACAACTATTGCCAGAATAATTGCACACCAGCTCAATAGGCCTTTCTACACGCTGAATGCTGTCTCATCGGGTGTAAAGGAGGTGCGTGAAGTAATTGAGAAGGCGAAAAACTCTCCTCTTTTCTCACGTGGCGGTGCAATACTCTTCATTGATGAGATACACCGTTTCAATAAATCGCAGCAGGATTCTCTTTTAAGTGCTGTTGAAACAGGTACTGTTACTCTCATTGGGGCGACAACGGAAAACCCCTCGTTTGAGGTTATACGTCCATTGCTGTCGCGTTGCCAGTTGTATGTGCTCAAATCCTTGGAGGCCGATGACCTGATGAAACTGCTGAATCATGCAATAACTACAGATGAGGCTTTGAGGTCACGTGGGGTGGAGTTGCGCGAGACTGCGGCCATGATGCGCTATAGCGGTGGAGATGCACGCAAATTGCTCAATATGCTTGAGCTTGTAGTCGAGAGTGATTCCGATTCTCCGGTTGTAATAACCGATGAAAAGGTGAAACTTTGTCTGCAGCAGAATCCGCTCGCATATGACAAGGACGGTGAGATGCATTACGATATAATATCGGCTTTCATAAAATCCATTCGTGGCAGTGACCCCGATGCTGCACTCTACTGGCTGGCAAGAATGATAGAGGGCGGTGAGGATCCGGCTTTCATAGCGCGCCGTCTTATAATATCGGCTTCGGAGGATGTGGGGCTTGCCAATCCCAATGCCTTGTTGCTTGCCAATGCGGCTTTCGATGCTGTCACCAAGATAGGGTGGCCCGAAGGTAGGATTCCGCTTGCCGAAGCCACAGTCTATCTTGCGACATCTCCTAAAAGCAATTCTGCTTACATGGGAATAAACAGTGCGCTTGAGAAGGTGCGCGAAACAGGCAACTTGCCTGTGCCACTTCACTTGCGGAATGCTCCAACAAAACTGATGGCAGATTTAGGCTATTCCGATGGTTACAAATATTCCCATGATTATCCCGGCCATTTTGTAAAACAGCAGTTCTTGCCAGATGGCGGTGAGAGATTCTCGTTCTGGAACCCGCAGGACAATCCTGTAGAGGCGAAGAGCAAGGCTTGGATGCAGCAGTGCTGGGGCGGTGACAAACCTTTCACAAAATAAGAGCAGAATATGGCAAATGATAATTCATTGAGGATTGGTACATTCTTGAAATCAAGAACATACAGGGTCGAAGATGTCATAGGTAGCGGCGGCTTTGGTGTGACATATCGTGCCACGCATGTGGAACTCGGCAGGCTTGTTGCTATAAAGGAGTTCTTTATAAGTGAATTCTGTGTGCGTGATGAAGGTGGAACGGATATTTCTGTGGCTGTTACACATAATGTGCCGGTTGTGGAAAACTTCAAGCGAAAGTTCCTGCAGGAGGCAAGAATGGTTGCAAGACTTGACAACAGACATATAATAAATGTGTTCGATATATTTGAGGAGAACGGGACTGCATATTATGTAATGGATTATCTTCAGGGTGGTTCTCTCGAAGATAAGGTCAATACAGGTGGTGCCATATCTGAGAATGAGGTGCGCAGGATTGTTTCTCAGTTATGCAATGCAATATCGTACATTCATGGACAGAAGATACTGCACCTTGATGTGAAACCGTCCAATATCATGATTGATGGTGATGGCGATATTGTTCTCATAGACTTCGGCATATCCAAGCAGTATGAAGATGATGACAGCAGGCACAGTACATATGCAGCAACGTTCAGCAAATCATATGCTCCGATAGAACAGTATGAGAAGGGAGGCGTGAGCCATTTTGTTCCGGCTCTTGATGTGTATTCTTTTGGTGCTACAATATATTTTCTCATAACAGGCAATCAGCCGCCGACAGCATTCGAACTATTGAAGCATGGTGCGTTGACCGTGCCCGGTGCAAGCAAAGAACTGGCTGCAGCCATAACTGCTGCAATGCAACCGCTTCAGAAAGATCGTTTGCAGAGCGTTGCGGAATTCCAGGATATGTTGGAGGGACGGAACATATCTGCAGGTAAAGCTCAGGATAAAAGAAAAAAGAACTCGCGTGACGATTCCAGAACCATAATAGATGTTTCGGGAAGGGGGGCTGTAGGAGCCTTTGAGGAATTGTATGAGACTCCCGACAATGCTATGCGCAGGAAGGGTGGCAAATCTGTATATATAGTCATGATTGTGCTTCTGGTTGTCGCCTTGGCTGGAGCAGGTGCGTATTTCATGTTTGTCGCATCGCCTGTCGATGATACAATTCCCACTGTTGCTGTAGAGGATACGAGTGGTGGCATTGGGGATGTTCCAGAGGAAGAATTAGTAGAGTCTAATGAAACAAACCTGATTCCCAACCGGGTAGGGCAGACGGAAACGGCATCTCCGGTCGATACACTCTCTGTGAAACCTGTCTCACAAGCTGACACGGAATCTGTTGCTGTGGTCGAGTCGGAGAAACCTCAAGAGGACGGTTCTTCAAATAGTGGAAGGAAACCACAGGGCAATAGGCCAAAACCGGATAAAAAAGATAATAAGAACAATGCCGCTGATGGTATCCGTTATGCCAGTAATGGGGATTACAAGAGAGCCGTGCCTCTTCTCAGACAGGCTGCCGACAATGGTGATGCCCAGGCGCAGAATCTCTTAGGTGAATGCTATCAGAAAGGAAACGGTGTGGATATAAATTACGTGAAGGCGGTTTCCTACTACCGTAAGGCTGCAGAACAGGGTAATGCAGATGCACAGTTCAATCTGTCGATATGTTATTCGCGCGGTATCGGCGGCTTGAGTAAGGATATGAGGCAGGCTTTCAATTATTGCAACAGGGCTGCCAACCAGGGACATGCTTCTGCACAGTATAATATGGGCGAGTTCTACAGAATCGGTGACGTGGTTCCCATTGACAGAGCGGTTGCTATCGGCTGGTACCGCAAGGCTGCTGCACAGGGCAACAAGCATGCAAAAGAAAAGTTAAAACAGATGGAGACCGGTTGGTAATAGTTTGATGGACATTATTTATACAAAGAAGGTCATGTGCGCGCACATGACCTTCTTTGTGTTGATACCTGATTATTTCAGTCCTTCAAGAATTCTTTTCAGCACCACGGTTGCCGAAATCTCGCGGTTGGCAGCTTCGGGGATTACAAGTGAGCGCGGGCTTTCTATCACATCGTCTGTTACAATCATGTTGCGGCGCACTGGCAGGCAATGCATGAAATATGCATTGTCCGTTACAGCCATCTGACGGTCGCAGACAGTCCATGAACGGTCGGTACTCAGTACTTTCCCGTAGTTCTCTCCGTTGTAGGCAGCCCAGTTCTTCGCATATATGAAATCGGCCCCTTCGAATGCTTTCATCTGGTCATATTCCACCTTTGCCTTTCCTACGAACTCGGGGGCAAGTTCATATCCCTTGGGGTGGGTGATTACGAAGTCGTAATCGGCGGCATTCATCCACTCTGCAAACGAGTTTGGTACAGCCTGTGGCAGTGCTTTTGGGTGGGGAGCCCATGTGAGAACTACTTTGGGGCGTGCAGTCCTCTTGTGTTCCTCTATGGTGATGAGGTCTGCAAAACTCTGCAATGGGTGGCGGGTGGCGGCTTCCATTGAGAATACGGGACGGCCCGAATATTTTATGAACTGGTTTAGAATTACCTCATTGTAGTCGTCATCCTTGTTCTCGAAACGTGCGAAAGAACGAACTCCTATGACATCGCAATAACTGCCCATTACCGGAATGGCCTCGAGTATATGCTCGGGCTTGTCTCCGTCCATAATCACCCCTCTTTCTGTTTCAAGTTTCCATGCCCCCTGGTTTATGTCCAGCACAATAACGTTCATACCCAGGTTCAAGGCTGCCTTCTGGGTACTCAAACGTGTGCGCAGACTGGAATTGAAAAAGACCATCATAAGTGTCTTGTTTTTGCCCAGTTCACAATATTTGAATCTGTCGGACTTTATTTCCAATGCTTCTTTTACGGCTTCGTTCAGGTTGCCTATGTCATTTACTGTAATGAAATTCCTCATCTTGTCTGTTGTTCTGTTATCTTATTTGTATGAATTCTTTAAGCCGGTGTCGCTCTTTGCGTCATCTTCATCCTTTCCGTTGCTTTCGTCTTTGTCATCTTTCTTCTTCTTTTTCGTGGGAAGGAATCTGTCAAAATCGAACCGGAATGTAATGCCGCCTCCCTGTGTGGTGAGGTTTGTCTTGGAGAAGTAACGGTCATTGGTTTTGCTGTATGCCTTAAGGCTTACGGTTCCTTTAGGAGTAAGCAACCATTGTATTTCAAAGTCTCCGATAAAGCTTCTGTTGGCAATAGGGTTGTCCCTGTATCCGAAATTGCCGTTTATGAGCAGCCTGTTGTCAAGCAGTCTGCCCTCAAGCATTCCTTCAACCTCCATTCTGTTCCATCCTTTTTCGCTTGTGGAGAAATTACCCGAAAAATCCCAATTGCCGTTGTCTATGATTTGTCCGAGCATGTTGTTCAACTGTCCCGAAAGCGTGTTCGATATGAGCGATTCCATGGCTGTTGAACTTTGCATATATCCATCACCGGAATTCTGGTCAAATGTATAGAACTTGCCTATTCCAAGCAAGTATATGAACTGCATGTTCTTTTGTTCCTGTGTGTTGGCGACACTTGCCAGCAGCTCACGTTCCTCTTCACTGCCCTCTGGCAGTTCGAGGTCAAAGTTTAGTGCCGGTGACTGCAGTGTGTTGGTTATGTGCATCAGACAATTTACCTTTACGGTCTTGCGTTTCGATGTCTCTGTCGTCAGGTCTCCGAGCGATGCCGACGGTATGAGGTGTTTGGTCCTTAGGTCAAGACGTGCATTGAACGGGTCGCCCTGGAAGAGTATTGAACTGCCTTTGTCAATGCTGAATTCCTTTGGGAAGATATCCTGTATGGTGAACTTGTATGTACCTCGTTCAAGATCCAGTTTGCCATTCATCGTGAATCCCTCCTTCTCGTCATATATGGCCCTTATCTTGCCGTTCCCATAGAGGTCAATGTAGTCATCGGTCTTTGTATTCGTAAATACCTTCAGGCCGAATCCGTCTGTGACATCGAGCATGAAGTCGAGATGCAGCTTGCTCGAGATGTCCTTGTACTCTTCTTTGGATGCTGCAGGTATATTGTAACTGTGCTTGTCCTTATTGCTGTCGGTAAATGTAATGAAACTGTTGTCGCGTACTCCGCCTCTTTCGGTAGAATTGTAAACAAAACGCGATCCCGGTTTTGTGGTCAGGTCAGCATCCAGTCTCATGCTTTTCCCTTTGCTGGTCAGTTTTGCATCGCCTGAAGCGAATATGGTTCCATAGATGGGGTATATCCCATAGTCGTGGGTGTCATAAACCAACATATGGTCTGTCTTTATGTTGAGTTCGCAGTCCCATTTGGACATGTTCTTGTGTTTCATTGTTCCCGACAGTATCCCATGGTTGCCGTAACGGTCATAAATGTCGGCATTGTCCAGACTTATCAATCCTTTGGAAAACTTCATGGAGTCGCCACGGAACCAGTATGTGACATTGGTCGATTTTACCCTGGTGCTGGCATTCAGGGCAAGACCGCCAAAAAGGTCGATGTTGTTCCAGTGTCCTTTAAGATGGACAGAACCGCTTGCTGTTCCGTTGATGTTGTCGAGGAAGGCCTTGAGTCTTTCGTTCAGGAATGCTGCGTTCAGGTTCTTGCCATTTATCATGAGGTCTATCGTATCATTCGGCTGTGAGAAGAAACCATAGACTGTAGATAGTTCATTGGCATCGTTGTGTACTTCTCCATTAAGGTATATCTCCTTTCTTTCATTGCTCCAGCCAATGTTTACATCTGCCCGTCCTACGCGTGCCCCGTCAAGTGACAGGGTGTCTGTACGGAAGTTTCCGTTAAGGTCTGGCGCGGAAAGGGCCGATGTAAGGCAGGCATCTCCGGTGGTTTTGCCCGCAATCTTTATCCATCTGAAATTATAGAGGTCGAGCAATACTGAAACCTCGAATGCCTCAGCGTGAAGGTTGAGTGTGTCCTTGCTTTCCCTACCGGCCACTCCCTCTATGCTCAGGCTCTGCATGTCGTTGTAAAGTCGTATGTCCTTCAAGGTCAGGGCGTCTGTATTACCTGTTATTGTACCTTCCGATGTGTACCAGATGTTGCCGTAGTGCCTTATGCTGTCCTTGTAGATTCTTGCGACAATGTTTGGCTTGCCTCTTTGGTCGGTAGCGATAGACGCATCCATACGCAGTTTGCCCTGCATGTTCTTTTCCTTGCCGGAACTGAACCATGCTATATTGTTCTTGATGATATCTTCGTCAATTGTCGAGTTCAACTTTATTGTTATGTCATTCTCGGTGTTGTTGTAGTCGAATGTCTTCCTGTTCTTGATTATCGGCTTCTGTATTGTCGCATCAAAGTAAAAAATATCTGCATTGGACTCGCTCTCGATGTTTATTTCTCGATAAATGCCTTTGCCTATAAATACCTTTTCCAACTTGGCATTCATGGTGAGGTGGTCTATCCTGTCGTTGCATTTTCCGCTAATTTCCAACAGTTTCTCTACTGTCATCGGCAGGTCTATTATCTTGCTGAGAAAATCGGTGTTCCATACTTCCAACTTGTAGGTGAAGTTATTCTTTCCGCCTCTTGTGAGTTTGCTGCTCTTTATGCCAAGTGATGGCAGATGTGTCTCAATTACATTGTAGAAAGTGCTTCTTATTCCACCCAAGTCGAATTCTCCGGTAATATTTCCTTCCATGAAGTCGGAGTTCAGTACAAGGGTTCTGTGCCCGCTGGTATTGCTGTCTGTAATATACAGATTGTGAAGTACATTCTCGTTCTCTCCATCGTAATGCAAGAAATCCTCAATCCTTATGCTGGTTGTCCTTTCTCCATTCTCCGATGCAATATGGTCATACTTCAAGTTCATTGAGAACTCTTCCCCGTTGTAGTCTCTTGTAAGGTTGAGATTGTATGGGTTGAATTTTGTCAATGCTATGTCGAGGTGGGACCCTTTCCCTTTGGTAGTGCTGTGACTGATGTTGATGTCTGCTTTAAGGTTCGGGTCGTCACTTGTGATGTCTGCAGTGATATCCTTGCCGTTCAGCACTCCATTTATCTCTATTGCAGAATATCGGTATCCGTTGAATTCCAGATTCTCAATTTCCGCATCCAGTAGGGCAGTACTTTTTCTATCGCTGATGTTGCCGCTGATATTTGCGGTTATGTCACAACTCTTCAGTTTTTCATTCCCCGAAATTGCGGCAAGCAGTACCCTTTTCCCCTTGATAAGGGCTGCGTATTTCCCGACACTGTCGAGACTTATTGAGGCATATATGTCTCCGCTCCTGCTCTTGAAATCACCATTGCATAATAATCCGGCTTCTGAGACTTCTGCGTCTCCTGTGAATCTGATATCACCTGCAACTCTTGAGATTCTTTCTGAATCGTTCCCGATGTATGACAACAACCTGTTTATGTTCTCTTCGCTTATCGTCAGCTGTTCTATGGCGAAGCGGGAAGTTCGCTCACTCTTATATGGGTTGTCTATTGCGCAATTCCCTTTGAAGATAAAACTGTTGTTGTGTGTCTGGATATCTATATAACCTTCGGCAATTGTGCTGTCTGCCCTTCCTTTTATGTTCAGGGATATTGCAGGTGTGCCGTTTGCCATTTTCGGGAAGAGCGGAGCAAAATCGGCAGGGGAGATTCGTTCACCCTTAAGCTCTCCCTGCAATGATAGTGCAGCCGGATTAGACGGGTCGTAATAGATATCAAGAATGTCCGATGTGATTGTACTTCCCGGCAGAATGAATTCAAACCTTTTGAGCCTTGTCTGTCCGGCTTCACTCTCGACATTGGCACACAATCTTATTATCTCCAACCCGCTCTTCTCCTTGCCGGATATTGAGCGTATGTTCAGTCTTATGTTCTCCGGTGAGAATTGTTTGAGTGATATGTTGCATTGGAATTTGTCTATAGCAACGTGATTCGGGTCGAAGACACCATACTTTTCAGGCTCGTTGCCAATGTCGTAGCGGAATCTGCCATCATAAACAAGAGCTTGGTTTATGCGCACGTTGAATTTGCTTCTGGTCTGTTTTTTTCTTCTTTCTGCAATGTTGTCGAGAATAAACTGTATGTTGAGCGGAGCATTAGCGGAATCGCGGTTCAACGAAATGTCGGGAGCTGCGAATATAAGTGTGTTTATGCATAGTTCGTTGTCGAGAAGTTTAAGTGGGGATATATGGGCTATGGCTTCGTCTGTATTGATGATGTTGTTGCCGTCGAGGCCGACAATCTGTATATTCCTGAGCGTTATTTCGGTGAGGTTGTTTATCTCAATCTTCTCGATTTCGACAGGTATGCCGTATGAGGCCTCAATCTCATTGGATACAACTTTTGCAATTCGGCGTTGTACAACGTCGAGTTTGAGGCTTTGGACAAGTGCTGCCACGAGTATCAGCAATGCCGACAGGCCAATGAATATGTATTTAAATAATTTGATAGTGCAATCTTGCTTTTGGCTCTTTTGCGGTAGAGCCTGTTTATCCGAATGCGAAGATAATCTTTTTATTAATACAAATATTACTTTATAGTTTAAAATAGAGATTTTGCAGTGCATTTGTTTTGTTTTGGCATGCGAAAAGAGTATTTTTGCAAGAGTAAATAAGAATTAAGAGATGATTGATAAAATTGAGACACTTTCAATTCTGTTCTTTGCGGTGGTGTTTTTCATTAGCGGTAAGCTGCGCTCCGATATTGTCGCACTCTGTTCGCTTGTAGCTCTGATACTATGCGGTATAATTACGCCTGATGAGGCTTTGGCCGGTTTTTCAAATCCGGTGCTCATAATGATGATAGGCCTGTTTGTTGTCGGAGGAGCCATATTCCAGACCGGTCTCGCCAAGATGATAAGTTCAAAGTTGATGAAACTTGCCGGCAATAGCGAGACAAGACTGTTCCTGCTTGTCATGATTGTAACATCCATGATGGGAGCTTTTGTAAGCAATACCGGAACTGTGGCAATAATGATTCCTATTGTCGTGAGCATGGCGATGAGTGTCAAGATGAATCCTAGCCGTTTGCTAATGCCGCTTGCTTTTGCTAGCAGTATGAGTGGTATGATGACGCTTATTGGTACTCCACCCAACCTGATAATAAACAAGGAACTTATTGATAAAGGTTATGACGGCCTGGAGTTCTTTGCATTCCTGCCGGTAGGTCTCATATGCATTCTTGTAGGTACGGTAATACTTTTGCCGCTCAGCAAACGATTCCTCTCCAAGCCTGCAGCTTTGAGCGGAGCCAGTGCGAGCAGCGGAAAATCCTTGAAGACCCTTGTCAAGGAATATGGCATTGCCAACAACCTGCATCGTTTGAGCGTAGAACAGGGTTCGTTGGTGGTTGGGAAGAGTATTGGTGACCTGAATATCAGGGAACAATATGGCCTAAATATAATTGAGGTCCGTATGGTTGAACGCAGCCAACGTAAATTCCTCTCGAAGAATGTGGTGCAGAAAGCTGCTGACCCTGATACGATAATGGGTGTAGGTGATATTGTGTATCTGTCAGGCACTATGGAACAGGTAAAAACCTGTGCTTCGGATTATAAACTCACAGTTATGCCTTATGACGAGAATGAAGAGAGAACCGGGCTCGATTTCTACGACATCGGTGTTGCTGAGATTGTGCTCATGCCATCATCTACGGTTGTGAACAAGAGTATAAAGGAGGTTGAATTCCGTACTAAGTATAATGTCAGTGTCTTGGGTATATGCCGCAAGAACAAATATATACTCGATAATATAGCCGACGAGAAGATACACTCAGGCGATGTGTTGCTTGTGCAGGGTACGTGGAGCAATATTGCGGGTCTTGAGCAGGAGACAAACGAGTGGATTGTCGTTGGACGTCCTTTGGAAGAGGCTGCCAAGGTTACGCTTGACTACAAGGCCCCTGTGGCTGCAACGATAATGGTAGGCATGATTGCAGTAATGGTGTTCGACTTCATTCCCATAGAACCTGTTACGGCGGTGATGATAGCCGGGCTGCTTATGGTGCTTACAGGTTGTTTCAGGAATGTTGAGGCTGCCTACAAGACAATAAACTGGGAAAGTGTGGTGCTGATAGGTGCCATGATGCCTATGTCAACGGCTCTTGAAAATACGGGGATATCGAAAGAACTCTCCCTCCTGCTGGCAAACAACCTTGGCGGATACAGCCCGATACTGCTTCTTGCCGGAATATATTTTACTACCTCTTTGCTCACAATGTTCATAAGCAACACGGCTACAGCCGTGCTTATGGCACCTATAGCAATGCAATGCGCCCAGAATATCGGTGTGAGTCCTGTTCCATTGCTGTTCGCTGTTACATTGGGCGCAAGCCTCTGTTTTGCTTCGCCTTTCTCGACACCGCCGAATGCGCTTGTGATGCCTGCAGGACAATACAAGTTCTCGGATTATGTTAAGGTGGGTCTGCCGTTACAGGTGATATTGGGAATAGTCATGGTGCTTCTGCTGCCGCTATTGTTTCCCTTCTGATGAAAAAAGACTGCCAAAATTGCTTGTTTAAAGCATAAAAGATGTAATTTTGTCATAAAATGGATTTGGTATGAATGCGGTAGAAGTACAGAGAGTAAAACAGCAGTTCGGAATAATAGGTAACGACCCGGAACTGTTAAGGGCTATAGATACGGCTATGCAGGTAGCGCATACCGATCTTACCGTGCTCATTACCGGTGAGAGCGGAGTGGGTAAGGAGTTCTTTCCTAAAATCATACATGGCAACAGCGTACGGAAACATGGCAAGTATATTGCTGTCAATTGCGGTGCAATACCTGAAGGTACTATCGATTCAGAGCTGTTCGGCCACATAAAAGGTGCATTTACCGGTGCTGTCAATGAACGTAAGGGTTATTTCAGTGAAGCTAACGGAGGAACGATATTCCTCGACGAGGTTGCCGAATTGCCTCTTTCTACACAGGCACGCCTTTTGCGTGTGCTGGAGAACGGCGAATACCTGCGTGTAGGTTCGTCCGATGTGGAAAAAACTGATGTGCGTATCGTGTGTGCAACAAATGTGAATCTGCCCGAGGCTATTGCTGAGGGACGTTTTCGTGAAGACCTCTACTACCGTCTAAGCACAGTGCCTATAAGTGTCCCCCCGCTCCGCAAACGTGGCGATGATGTTGTGCTGCTTTTCAAGAAGTTCTCAATGGATTTTGCACAGAAGTACAATGTACCGCGTGTACAACTCGATGAGAGCGCAAGAATGGCACTGGTGAATTATCCTTGGCCGGGGAATATACGGCAGTTGAAGAATGTTGCCGAACAGATATCGATTCTCGAACTGAACCGTGAGGTTGACGGTGATACCCTGGAACGTTATCTGCCGCCTATGCCCAAGAATAATTTGCCTATGTTGGCGGGGCAGAGCAACAAGGGGCAGAAAAGCTTCGAAAGCGAGAGGGAGATACTCTACAGTGTACTTTTTGATATGAGACGTGATATAACTGAATTGAAGAGCCAACTCGAAAGCCTGCGTGCGGCAAGCAAGGACAAATCTCCTTTGCACTATTATGCCGAGGCGCACGAGGTCCCGGTAATCCATCATTCAGTCCAGCATCAGGGGCCGATACAACACTCTCAGGTTCAGGTGGATACGGAAATGAATGTAGTGGATGAGTATGTTGAGGAGGCTTTGTCGTTGAATGATGTGGAAAAGCGTACGATATTGGCTGCGCTTGAGCGCAATAGAGGAAAACGGCGGAATGCAGCCCGTGAGTTGAATATTTCGGAACGTACATTATACAGAAAAATCAAGGAATATGGTATTGAATGAAATGATACGGAAATGCAGGATACCGGTAATATTGTCGGTAATGCTGTTGCTTGCCGGTTGTAAGGTGAGCTACAAGTTCACCGGTGCTTCCATTGATTATACCAAGGTGAAGACTGTGTCGATAGATCAGTTCCAGAACCGTGCGGCATATCAGTGGGCTCCTATGGCTACAATGTTCAATGAGGCATTGACCGATGCTTTTGTCCAGCAGACGAAACTTGAACAGGTTGCGCGTGGCGGTGACTTGCAGTTGGCCGGAGAAATTACGGCATATGACCAATTCAACAAGTCGATATCTTCCGATGGCTATTCAGCTATGGTACAGTTGAAGATGACTGTCAATGTACGCTTTACAAACAATACCAACCACGAAGAGGATTTTGAACGCCAGTTCAGTGCTACGCGTGACTTCGATGCAACACAATCGCTCGATTCGGTGCAGGAAGAGCTGGTAGAACAGATGATTAAGGAAATAGTAGAGGCTATCTTCAATGCTGCGGTTGCTAATTGGTAAGGAATGGAAAAGTTGACATATTACATATCGCATCCCGACAAACTCGACAGGAATACTCTCTATGAATTGCGTTTGCTTGTAGGCAAGTATCCATCTTTCGATGTAGCCAGGCTTCTAATGCTTAAGAATCTCTATCTGTTGCATGATATTGACTTCGGCAAGGAGATGAGAAAATCGGCATTGTATCTGAAAAGCCGTTGGCCGATTTTCGAACTGATGGCCGGATATGGTGCATTGGAGGAGGTCGAGAATGCTCCGGCAGACATTCCTGTCGATAGGACTATGTCTCTCATTGATGCCTTTCTCGGTACATTGCCCGCAGACTCATTTTCCTTGGAGGCTGAAGGTGCTGCGGCTGTTGATTATGTATCGGCATATCTCAAGGATAAGAGTGAACCGGTTGAAACAGTTCCGGCATTACGCGGACAAGAACTTATCGATGATTTCCTTTCGGGAGACAATGAGAGGATAACTCTCGATTTGAGCGGTGAGTCGGAACTTGCAGTGACAGATACTGTGGAGTTGCAGGCTGATACTGTCTCCTCGGAACCCTCTTTCTTTACCGAGACATTGGCAAAGATTTATATAAAACAGGGGAAATATGACAAGGCCCTTGAAATTATTAAGCGGTTATATTTGGAATATCCGAATAAAAATCGTTACTTTGCAGACCAAATAAGATTTTTGGAAAAAATAGTAAAACATACAAAAAAAGAATAATATGTTTGGATTGTTCGTTATATTGATGGTTATAGCAGCAGTGCTGATGTGTCTGATAGTATTGATACAGAACTCTAAGGGTGGCGGTCTTGCGTCAAGTTTCTCATCTTCTAACCAGATTATGGGTGTAAGAAAGACTACGGACTTCCTTGAGAAGGCTACATGGACCTTGGCTGCGGCAATGGTTGTCTTGAGCATTCTCGCATCACACTCTATGTAATCCTGCATAAGGAGTTATACAGGAACGGGCATTTTCGCTTTGTTCCAGACAGGATATATTGGACCGGTCTTTTCTGAGGCCGGTCTATATTTGTATATATGGCTGTAAGTAACCCGTTTTGTGGCTTGCCTGCAAAGAAATATACGGTATTATTACGCCTTTGGCATGGAATTGCCGTTCCAAAATTAAAGATGGCAACCCAAAAGGGTTGCCATCTTTAGATTTATCTAAGACTGCCGTTTCTGCATTGCACCGCAGTGCCGTATTTTCTTGTACATGCGCCGCTCGGTAGTTGTCTCGTCGGCAATGCCTTACGGAATCATTCTTTATCCATCTCTTCCTCTACAAGATGTATTTTCTTAAGGATAACTTGAGCATCCTGTTTCAGTTTCTCCACCTTCTGGCACATTATATCTACAAGGCTCTCTCCCTTCTTGTTGGAGACACTTAGGAAACCGATGTTGTTCTCGTATGTAGATATTTCGTTCTTCAAGGTTTCGTACTGCCTTATGAGGTGGTCGCGTTCCCGCTGAAGATTGCTTCCGCCCTTGTTTATGTTGTTACGGAAGTTTGCAATCCTGCGCTCATTCGCGTTTATGTGGAGTGCCTCATAAATGGCATTGCTTGCCTCTCTGTACTCTTTGTATATCTTGTCTTTTTCTTTGAATGGTACAAAACCTATGCTGTTCCACTCTTGTGCCAATGCCGACAGCTGCTTTGTCTGTTCCTCTGCCGGGAGTGTGGTATCGATAGCCTTGATTTTTTCTATAATCTCACGTTTTAGCTTCAGATTTTCCTGTTCAATGCTTCTTTGGCTCGAGGTTGCAGCATTGCGTTTCTCAAAGAAAGTGTCGCAGGCTGTCACGAAACGCTTCCATAGCGCGTCGGAATACTTCTGCGGTACGGGACCTATCTCTTTCCATTCTTTCTGCAGTCTGGTCAGTTTTTCGGCGGTCTCTTTCCACTCTTCACTGTTCATGAGTGACTCTGCTGCATCACAGAGTTCTTTCTTTCGTTCAAGGTTTTTGACAAGAGTGTTCTTTGTCTCCTTGAAGAAGTTGCTCTTCTGCTTGAAGAAAGCATCGCATGCTGCACGGAAACGTTCGAATATCTTGAGGTTCATCTTTTGCGGAGCAAAACCTATCTCTTTCCATTTTGCCTGCAACTCTATGATATGTTCTGTGGCATTGTTCCATGCCTGGAAGTTCTTGAGTGCCGAAAGATCCATTTTTTCAATCTCTTCGCATATGGCACTTTTCTTCTCTAGGTTCTCTTTCTCCTTCTCTTTCTTTGCTTCGAAGTGCTCCTGATGACGACGGTTGATGTTTGTTGATGCAGTCTTGAAACGAGTCCATATCTCTTCGCGCAACTCTTGTGCGACGGGGCCTGTCTCGCGGAATTCGTTGTGTAGCTGCTGGAGCTGGCGGAACGCATTTATTACATCGGCCTCATTCTCAAGGGTCTCGGCTGTTTCGCATATACGGGTCTTTATCTCAAGATTTTTCTTGAAGTCGTATTCGCGGAATTCATTGTTTATCTTAAGGACATCGTAGAACTGCTCTACCAACATCTGATATTGCTTCCACATCTCTGTAACCTTCTCCTGCGGAATGTTCTTTATCTCTATCCATTTTGTCTGCAGGGCCCTGAACTCGTTTACCTCAGGAGTACCTTGGCTTGCCTTTTCTACAAGAGCCTTGAGCTGTTCGATGAGTCTCAGTTTCTCTTCATAGTTGGCTTTAAGCTCCTCTTCCTGGGCTGCAAGCCAGGCATTGCGCTTTGCCTTGATGGTGTGCATGTGGTTCTTGAAAGGCTCCTCCAATTCATCCTCTTGCGGTATAAATAGTGCCTCTTCTCCTCCTTGTGCTACGAATTCCTTCATGGCTGCCTCTATCTCGGCTGTGCGCAGTCGGTAGAAAAGGACTTTAAGAGCTTCAATCTCGTTCCTGTTGCCCATTTCATAATCACTCTCGGCAATAACACCCAAGCGTTCGATAATCTCCTGACGGCTTGCCGGTTTTGCCTCTACATTAGCCTCCTCTTCTGCAACAGAGGAAACTTCGTTCTCTACTTGCGGAGACTCCTCTTCGTTGCTGTTCTGCTCGTTTTGCTCAATCGTAGTGGCATCTACAGCCTCTTCAGGAGTGCCCACGATGTTCAGCTCTTCCAGCTGGACATCGAGTTTCTTTGTTTCATTCATCTGCTTGTTGTTTTTAGTTTTTATGCAAAAGGATTCACCTTATGGGTGGCGACTTGCTTATATATATACCTTGCGCCAATGTGATATCTTCAATGCATTATGATGCGAATATAAAAATAAAAATCGATTATAATGCTATTTGGACCAATCTTTTTCTCTTTTCGTCAATTTCTTGCTACAAAGAAAGTCATTGCGCATGAAAGCCATTTGCTTTTTTGCCAGATTTATATGTTTGGGCATAAAAAAACAGGGTGACTGCTGTCACCCTGTTGCTCGAGTCTCCAATGGATTTACTTTACAACTTTCTTTCCGTTGATAATGTATATGCCCGAAGGAAGAGCATTGATGATTGAAGCATCTGTTGTCTCAACAACCTTTACACCCATTGTCGTATATACAGTCAAGCCATTCTTGCTTTCGGCAATGATATCTTCTATACCGGCAGTTTCACCGCTATCGTTCTTTACAGTGTATTTGAGAGTCATACCTTTTACTGATTTCCCGTTTCCGTCAACAAAATAGCCGTCAGGTATCTCGAGGTAATATGTTCCGTTACCAAGCAGTGGTTCTGTGGTCTTCAGTGCGGCCTGCTCCATCTCTATCATTCCGCCGTTGCTATTATTTATTGTCCTTTCGAGCGCATATGTCCACTCCTTGCCCTCAGCATAAAGTCTTGGCTGGATAGATGCATCATCGGTATGTCCGGCAAAATAGCTGAAGGTGAAGATGAAGTGTGATAACTCTTCAACAACTGCTCCGTTTTCCGGTGAAACCTCAGTTATTGTAGCTGCTTCTGCATTACCGATGAGTGTGTATGAAACGAGTGTGCGAACGCCATATTTGCTCTTTGTAGGTATCGGCATTTCCATGCCCTCGGGGTCAAGCATTATGTCACCGGTAATGTTTATCTGCAGATTGGTGTTGTTCGTTGTTGTGATGGGTGTGGTGGCTGTTAACTGAATTGTATTCTCGTCAATGTATTCGCACACCAATTCCGTGCTTACATCCTTGTTTACGTTTGAATCAAATCGGGTAGCCACAGCACTGAGGTCTGCGTTTCTGATACCTTCGGGGCAGGTGATTGTAACCTTCTCGAGTTTGTCGATGTAGCTGCTCTCTTCGGGAACAATGGTGAATGTCGGATATTCACGCTGCATGTATAGTTTAGGTAGAACGTGGTTCTCTGTTATCTCGTTAGCCGGGTAGCATCCGTATGTGCCGTGCTCTATAGAGTAGTGGATTGTATATCCGTCACATGCAATTGTTGCATTGCCGTCATTGTCTATTGCAACACTCCAGACTGCGCCTGTAGAGGGCCTTTCTGTAGCGTAGTTGAAGTTTGTGTATGTTCCGCTGTGGTAAACATAGCGTCCGAGGGCATCCTGGATGGTATAGCCGCCGTCGGTAGCGGTGAATGTGAATCCTGCGCATTCAACGGTCTCAATATAACGGTCGTTGGCTGCTGTTGCTGTCTTTGTAGGAAGGTAACCGTATGCCTTATCCTCGTAGTAGTAGCATGCTGCACTGTCCGCTGCAACCATTGCATATTTGTTGCCGCTTGTTATGCTGCCGGCATTTATATATGGCATTGTGCGCGATACAACGTATGTTGCTTCTGCCACGCTGCTCTTGAAGACTGCGTCACCGTCAACGATGACTGCCATTGCCTTGATTGTTGCAGTCTCCGTTAGTTTTTCATATACCTGATATGTTCTGTTGCTCTTTGTTGTTCCTGTGCTGTTTACGTAGTCCTCGTAGCTTGGCTCTGTTCCGTCGGTCGTGTAGTAGAAAACTGAGTTGGGGTCTGCAAGGTCTACGTCTGTGGAAACGATAACCTCGTCAGCGTATATTCCGACCGGGGTCTTGAAAACAGGAGCCGGAACTGTTACCATGCTTGCATCCGGGGTATATTCAATTGTTATGGACTTTACATAGTATGCACGCTGTGTCGCAGTCCAGCTGATCGTGATATCACCTGTGGTGTCATCGCAGTCGAATGTGTAATCAGTCGCATTTGTGTCAAGAGTGTATGCCTCCGATGTCTGGCCTCCGACAGTTATAGTCAGTTTGGCATCACCGCTGGCTGCGATACTGCTGTTCACGGTAACGCTATTTATCTTGCATCCTGCAAGTGAAGATGTGCTTAACGTGTATGTAGGGTTTGCCGTGGCTCTGCTGCCTATCTGAATACCTTTCTGAGCATTCCAGTCAATGTAGGTCGAAGATGTTGCGTTCCACTCGATATCGCTGAGTGTTACTGTACCGCCGTCGGTCGTCAGTTCACCGTTTTTGAATGTGTGTGTGTAGGTCTCTGCATTTGCTGCGAATGCCAATGTCGCAATGCAGAAGAGTGTGAGTAAAATTTTCTTCATAAGCAATATGTTTTTATGATTTGTTGTACCGTGGAAAACATTGCAAAGATAGCTTTTAAAAATAAAACTTTGAAAAGATATGGTATTTAAGTATCAAACTAAGCGGTTGTTTAACATATGTTATTCAATATGTTATGATTCCTTGTCATTGTGTTGCCTCGGTAAGGTGATGAAAGCTTTTCGGTTCTTGAGTGTGACCTAAAGTTATATACACAAAACGAACACCCCCGTTAGAACATATTCTAGCGGGAGTGATGCCTTAAAAAATGACTTTTGAGCCACCCTCTTTTACATTGTATCTTTTTTAGTTCTCGTGCATGATAGTTCTGAACAAGTCCAGGAACTTATCCACATCGAATTCCGCACCAATGATTTCTCCCTCTTTTTTGCCCTCAGGAGTAAGTATCAGGTAAGTAGGGTAGATCTGTACATTGTTCTTTTTGCAGAACTCGGCATGTCTCTCCTCTTCACAATCAATCATAATTGGTACAAAACGTTGGTTGATGTATTCTCCGCATGCTTCTTGTAGAAACACCTTCTCTTCCATCTTTTGGCATGGGCCACAACTGCTGGTGTGGCAATCTACCAGCACCATTTTCCCCTCTTTTGCGGCCTTTTCGAGTGCTTCTTCTATTGTTATGTCATAGAATACTGTGCCAGGTTCCGATGTGAGAACCGGTGCCGATGGTACTTCTTCATTCATTTTCTCCTCAACCTGTACGGTCGTAGCAGGCTCCTTGCTCCCTTCTGCTACCTTATTCGAACAGGAGTATGATGTCATTAGTGCAAGAATGCAGATTGCGTAGTTGTATTTCATTTTTTTGTTTGTGTGTTCTTTTTTAATTCCTGTCACTCTCCAGTTGTTTCTCTATAAGTTCTTCTAGCCCTTGACCTGGCGGTGGTGCATATGCTGTGACAATGTTTCCATTCTTGTCAATAAGAATATATCGTGGAACACCGGATATGTGATATTGGCTTTCGAACATGGACTCCTCATGGCAGTCTGGGAACAGATTCTTCATTCCTGTCATGTTCCGTTTTTCTATGATGGCCAACCAATTTTCCTTTACTTCACTGCGGTCTATCGACACGGTGATGAATTCTATGCCATTATTGTCGGAATATCTCTCTTTAAGTCCTATGAAATCAGGAATCTTCTTCAGGCAACTGCTGCACCAAGTGGCCCATACATCAATGACAAGTATCTTGCCGTAGAATTCTGCAAATGTGTGTTCTACACCGTCTGTGTCTTTTAGTGGTGGGGTAGGTGCCTTTTTCCCAGGCACTATATTGTCATATCTGTCATACAGCGAGAGTATCTCGTTCTTGACCTTGCTTTCTGCTGCATTCTTCTCTATGAGTGGGCGTATGGAGCGTAATTCTTCACTGCATCCGCTGTTCTCGAACGAGAATTTAAGTTTCTCGAGGTATGCAGTGTGCAATGCATCATTGTTTGATTCAAAGACTTTCCTGAGCTTGCTGTAGTCGTTGTGGTTGATAGCACGTATTGGAAAGAATACGGTAATCGTGAGCCCGTCGCGTGCAGCATCAAAACTCTCTCCTTGTTTCATTGCCTGAAGAGTGAAGTAGTGGTCGGTAAAGCGTTCTTCGCCGAACTCAGCCATAAATGCGGCAACAGCTGGGTCATCGAGGCGGAGTTCAGCTGCGTGTGCAGGCAAAAGCTCTATGTCCCGATTCTTGCCTCTGCATTTGAACATGTACTCTCCGCAGTGCCATATATAATAGCACTCATTCCTTGTCTGCAGAATCCTATCTTCTTTTTCGATCTGTGACTGGAGTCTATGGTATGTATCAACTATTTCTATAGCCGTATTGAAATCTCGCTGCCATATGCTGTCTATGTTGTGCACTGTTTGGCAGGAAGCTATCATTAAAGCCGCTATTGTAGCCAGTATCATTATCGCAGTTCTTTTTTGTCTTTGAATAAAGTGCTTATCTCTTGCCCTTGGCAATTCCTTGCAGGTCTATGCCGTACTGTTCCTTAAGATGTTTAACTACTATCTCATACTTCTCGGTAATAATAGGATATTCGCTCTTTGGATACCTTGTCTCGAACTCCTCGGGTGTTAGCCACATCGCGTTCTTTACGTAAGCTTTGAACAGGTTGTTGTCTTTGTTGTCTCTTGCCCAGTTACTGTAGCTCTTGATGTATTCCTTATAGTTCCACACATCATCTGTACGGCCGGTAGTTGCAAAGTGGTCATAAATGTCATCAACCAATCCCAGCTTGTATTTGTAGTTGTCGCTCTTCTTGTTGCTGTGGTCAATCTTCTTGTTCGGGTCACTGAAATCATACCCGCTCCAGAACTCCTCGGGCGATATTATCTCACCTTTTTCCATTGCATTATATATTGCCTGGATAATGAAAATGCATCGTTGCTTCTTCAGTGTTTCTTTTGCATTGCCGCTGCTTCCGTTGATTATCTCCTCCTTGAAACTTATAGCCCAATTGTCAAAGTTGCCAAGTTTGATGAACTTGGACGGATCGGTTTCCGTTCCGCCAACATCCGAGATACTGTCGCCGAAATCGCGTGGCTCGGTACGAAGGTTGTTTATCATATATATCTTTACCGGGAACGATGTCTTTGCAAATTCGGGGCTTATATTAGGGAATATGTAGTTGTTGAAATAATCGACATAGAATGGCAGATGTTCTTCGGGCAGGTTCCATGCACCAAGCTCTCTATCTTCCTCATATCCCGCTACATAAAGGTCTCCGGTTCCGGCCGATACCCAGTCTCTGTTCAAGTCCTCTTCGGTAATGTCCTTATATAGGAGATATACCCCGAACTCCTGTTTTATATTGTATATTATGGAGTCGTATTCGCTGTTACCTTGCGGAAAACCGCCACGTATGGGCGAGTAGTTGCCCGATGGTGTTATGTTCTCCTCGTCGCTGCAGGCGGTAAACATGGCCATACCCATAAGGAATATAGCTGTTGTCTGTATTATCTTTTTCATATTCATTTTATTACAGTTCTGTATATAGCTTTATATTGGCAAACGCTTGCCAGGCAGTTCGTTCTGTTCAAGGCTCGGGTTCATCTCAAGAGCCTCGTCGGGTATAGGGAGTGCGTATAGCAGGTCGGCTTCTTCGAGACGGTAGCTGTTGCTTTCATCGGCTTTGTCATGCCATACGTGTGTTATTGCCGGCATATCCCAACGGCGCAGATCGAACCAGCGGTGTCCCTCGAAACAGAGTTCACGGCGGCGTTCTGCTCGTACGAACTCTATGAGTTCATCTTGACTGGCAAAATCAACATCGTCATAATCCTCCGGGTCAAAACGCTTTTCACGTAGTCTGTTAAGTATTGCTGTTGCTTCTGCAATACCGTCGCCGCCCAACATTGCCATGGCTTCGGCATAGTTAAGGTAGGCCTCGGATAGGCGAAGGCATCGGCCGAACACTCCTACTGCATTCTGTTGTGGCAGGTAGTACGTTGTCCCGACTGATATCTTGCCGAATGCCATATTCATAAGTTCGTTGCTGTTTCCTTTTGGAGCCCTTACGATATATCTGCTGAGACGTAGATCCCAGTCGTCATATGTGTCGAGCAATTCCTGTGAAGCCTGAAAGTATGCATGCATCTTCTCACCGGTAGTGGCGTTTATGTTGTTGGTGCCACTGTATGTCCACTCAAACATGTCCATTACATTTCCATATGGCCATATTGTTTCTGTTGAAGCATAGGTGGGATACACCATATATGTTCGTACAGTCTCTCCCTCCTCGTTAATGCCGGTTAGGGGAATATCGTTGAGATCGACAAGCTTGAACTGTGGGTTGTCCATGACAAGCTTCGCATATTCGGCTGCCTTTTCCCAGTTTTCCATATAAAGATATGTGCGTGAGAGCATAAGCTGTACCATGGGTAGGCTAGTACGGTAGTTGTCGCTCCACTGTTCGCTTTCAGGCAGGCTCAAGTAGCACTCCTCTGCAGTGTGCAGATCCAGTAGAATCTGGTCATATACTTCACCTACTGTACGTCTCTTGAGGTAGTCGTTGCTCTCCTCTATTCCGCTGTTGAGCTTCAAGGGGACACCTGGTGCCTCCGGGTTGCAACTGTAGGGCATACCGAATATATTCACGAGATTGAAATAGTAGAAACCGCGCAGGGCATATGCCTGTGCTTTTACCTTATTTATGTTCTCTTCCGTGTCGTTTACCTCGGGAAGGTAGTCTATCACGGCATTGGCTCCGAGTATTACACTGTAGTAGCTTTCGTACATGTTTATATGTCCGGCACCTGCCTCTTCCATCATCTCGAACATGTCGGGTTGCCAAGTGTAGCTTGCAAGATACTTGTTCCCGTCGAATCCCTCGTTTGGTGTCTGGTATGGAGCAGCTTCGATATCGTCGTCAAGCAGGCTGAGGAAAATGTTGAATCCTGTCATGTCGTTACGCTGGTATGCCTCACCCAACAGGAGCTCGTTGAGTGATGTGGCATCCTCGGGAACGAATTCGCTTTCTGAGTCTGGCTCCAGAAAATCACTGCACGACACCATTGCAAGCATTGCAGCCAGTGCCAATATATTGTATTTCTTATTCATATCTTTTAAAATTTAGAATCCTACACTGAGACCTACTGAATATACTCTAGGCTGAATGCTGTAGCCGAGTTCCGGGTCATATCCTTTCCAATCATCGCTGGCTATAACGAAGAGGTTGTTTATGTTTGCACTCAACTGCAGACGGTTTATACCAAGCTTCTTGCATAGTTTAGTGGGGAAAGAGTATGAGAGCGAAATTTGGGTACAACGGAGGAAAGAAGCATCGGCAACCCTTACATCCGACTGGGACCACATCGAGTATATGTTGTCGTAAAGCCCGTTGGGCAGGTTCAGGTTATAAAGGTCTCTTATCGATGTGTACAATGCCGGTATATTGGTGTGTGCTTCATCGCCGGGCTGTTTCCATCTGTCGTTCAGCTCCTTTGAGAGGTTGCTGAATATGTCCGGCATCTTTCCGTATGTAAATGTCGAATAGGGGTTCGGCAATCGTTTGTCGGCACCGAGCAAGAGTGCGAAGTCCATTCCTAAATGGAAGTTCTTCCAACGCAGACGAGTGTTGAATCCGCCAGTGAAATATGGTTCACTCTGTCCCGAATATACGAGGAATGTCGTAGGGTCGATGCTTCCATCCCCCTCAACATTGTCGTATGTTGCATTCAGGAATGTCGGGTAACCGTTCTTGCCGTCAAGTCCTGTGAATTTGTATGACCAGAATGCCGAAAGCGGGTATCCGTTCTTCAGCGGACGGTCGCTGCTGCCGTTGAGGAAATCCACGTGTGTCAACTCGTCGGCCTTTGCAGTACGATCGTCACTCTCCGACTTGTTCCAGTTCTTGCTGGCATTCAGCCCTACGGTCCATACCCAATCCTTTGTACGTATTGGAGTGAAGTTAAGCGTGAACTCTACTCCACTGTTGGTTATGAGACCGCCGTTGAGCGGCATTGTACTCATGCCATACTCCTGTGCGATATCCTGTCTTATTATTGCATTTGAACTGCGGCGGTAGTACTCGAAGTTCAAGGTTATACCGAACAACGAAAGGTCGGCACCCAGGTTGAATGATTTTGTGCGTTCCCATTTGAGCTGTTTGTTGGGCAGGCTCGAAATAGTGAGGTAATACTCGTTGTAACTCTGCAACAGTCCTTGGTAACGTACAATCATTTCTGGGCTAATGGAGTTTACCACATTTCCCTGTATTCCGTATGTGGCACGTAAGTTGAACTGGTCGAGCCATGGGAGATGCTTATTTATGAATGGTTCCTCAGCAATCTTCCATGATGCACCGAATGACCATGTAGGGTCGAACTGCTTGTTTACATCCTGTCCGAACCTGTTGGATGCATCGGAACGTACGTTCATGTTTATGACATATCTGTTCTTCAGCGAGTATGCAACCACTGCGTAGAACGACATGTAGTTTGTGGTGGTGGATGTCTTGCTCCAGGCTCCGTTGTATAGCTGTGACAATGCTCCCCAACCGATCTTAACATCACTGCCAATAGGCTTGAAGTTCTCGGGAAGAGTAGGGGATACCAGTATAGCACCGCGCTCCGGCACGTAGCCCCATGCGGTGTTGCCTTCGCTCTCGCCTTTGCTGGAACGTATCTCAACTCCAAGCATTGCATTCAGGCGGTGGTTCTCATTGAATTGCTTGCTGAACTGCAGACGGTGTGATGTACTGTACGATACGGTCTGTGAGTTTGCCTGGTTGAGAACACCGCCATATGGCATCAGTGCTGCATTGAACCGGTCTGATCCGGATTTTTCTGTACCGTATGCATATCCGCGGTATAGCTGTTCTACCTGTGAGGTTCTTTCCCCGGCAAAGCTCTCGCCCTTGTTGGTGTTCACCGACATGTTTGCAGTACCATTGTAGCTCAACCAGTCGAGAATCTTGTATGTGACATTCAATGAGGCATTGAAAGTGACACCTCTGTTTGTCGAGTAACTGTTTTCCATCTCGTTGAAGATGTTGTACGAGTACTGGTTCTTGCCACCGAGAAGCGTGTTGTACTGGTAAGTATAGTACTTGGAGTAGAACGCACGTTCTCCATTCTCTTCATATGCAGGTATGGCACGGCTTGTGTTCATCGCGTATGTATATGGGTTTACACCGGCACCGTAGCCGTCGGAATTCCTTATGCTTCCGTTCAACTGGGCATTGACAGTCAAACGGCTGTTTACATTACTGTTGATGCTCAGACGTGTAGTAATCTGGTCATTCTCATTCCCGACCTCATATCCCTTGTTGCTTGAATAGCCTATAGAAGCGTTGTAGGTATATTTGTCGGTTCCGCCCGATACACTGAGATTGTGGTTATGGCTCACGGCATTACGTGTAAGGAGATCGAACCAGTCAGTGTTTACCGTCTCGAGACGCTGCAGGTGGCTTGAGAACTCTTCCTCCGTAATCATTCTCTTGTTGAACATGGACATGAGGCCTTCGTAGGTGTATATCTGTGGAAGCGGTTCGCTCTGGTAACGTACACCAGCCTCGTATGCCTCCTTGCTGAATTGGATACGTTCATAAGAATTCATGAAGTCGTACATCTCGTAAGTAGGACGTTCCCTCACCGAAATATTGGTGCTGTAGTTCACGCTTATGCGTCCCGGTGTGCCTTTCTTTGTTGTTATGACAATGACACCGTTAGAGGCCTTAGAACCATAAATGGCTGTAGCGGAGGCATCCTTCAGCACTGTGATGTTATCTATGTCCTGAGGATTGAGCCAGGAAATCTGGTTGCCTATGAGCTCCCGCATGTCGGATGTTATGGCCGAACTCATGTCTATGGAAATGGGGTCTTCCTGTATTACACCGTCAACAACCCAGAGCGGACTTGTGTTGCCAAGGATAGTGGATGTACCGCGGATGGTAATCTTGGGAGATGCGCCTACACGGGCCGAAGAGTTCATGACACTCATGCCGGCTACTTTTCCCTGAAGCATCTGATCGACACTCTGGTAGGCCGGCATCATTATGTCATCGGCTTTGATTGTTGTGAATGCACCTACCATATCCTTGCGCGGAAGTCGTGCGTAACCGTCCTCTACAACCGTGACTTCGGCAAGCATTGCATTGTCTGGCTCAAGCTCTATCTTAAGTCCTTTACCGAATGTCTCTGTTGATAGCTTTATTATTCTTGTCTTTGAGCCCAGATAGCTTACATGAAGCTCGTTGTCTCCTTTCCCCATTTGGACCTCAATTTTGAAGTCTCCGTTAATGTTAGTGCTTGTACCTCTTGCCATTTTTCCGTTGTTCATTACAACTACATTGGCTCCAGGAAGCGGCTCTCCATTCTCGTCGGTAACGTTTCCGACGAGCGTTGAACCTACCTGGGCTAGAAGCGGCGAAGCGCATAGCAGACATAATAACAGCAATGCTGTACGTAGTCTCATGGTTCCTGTTTCCATATTGTTCGCTTTTAGATATTTCGTTAATCAAGTTCTATTTCAATGACGCAGGGGAATGCATAACTGCGGTCGTTGCGTGTGTTTAGTGAGCCGTATAGTGTGGATATTGTCCTTTTCAGCCTCTTTTTCAGTATTTTCTTCCCTTTGTATTTTATGGTGACCTTCTTGTCGAGATTGACCATGTTGTCGTTGAGGAATATCACAAGTCTTGTGTAATCGCACTTCTCGATATTTATGGTATTCTCCTCTATGCTTGCAATGACACTCTTTCCCTGTGCAATCTCATCGGCGGGTGCCGACAACCAATAGAAGTGCTTTTGTGTAATCTTTTCCTGTCGCCATACGATTCTCTTGGGGTAGGGGTTACGCTTGAACTGTGTCATCCAGTCAATGGCTGCTGCATCCTCACCGTCCATCCAATGTCCCTTGCCTTCAAGAATGTTTGTCTGGTGTATGTACTTCCCGGGATTGGCCTCGCTGAGAGAGTCCATTACAGCACCTTTTTCTTTTGCAAGTGTGTTCCTGTCGTAATGGTAGTCGTTTTCGCCCATCCATATCGTAAACGGAAGGTTCATTAGGTTTACCTGTGATGTCTCGCCCGGGTGTCCTGCCATCATTGCTGCTGCTGCCCATCTGTCGGCCATACGTGGAGCCAAACGCCATACACCGTCGCCACCGGCCGAATATCCGAGAAGATAAACCTTGTTGGGATTTACTCCTTCGAATACAACGCAGGCCTGAATGAGCTTGTCGAGCATTTCGTCCAGTCCCTCCTTATGCCAGAGGTCCCATGTGTTCCATGGTGCGCGTGGTGCTACATACAGGCCTTCCAATGGCTGGTATAGATATATCTGGTTCATCCATTGCTCGTCATTAACCTCCTTGGAACATTCGCCTCCACCATGCATGGATATGAAGAGGCTGCGCCCGTCTTCTGGGTAGATGCCGAAAGTGCGGCAGGCGCATGCCAACCGCAGAGTGTCATTGTTCAAAGTGAGTCTTTTCCACTCTTCGCCGAGACGCTCGGCGGTAGTCGCAAGCCACAAGGAATCGACAATTTCTGCAGCTTTTGCACACTCCTCCTTGTCAAGGGCTTCCTTTGCAAAGTTTTGTCTTTGCAGTTCCCCTTCCGGTGCTTTCAGCCACTCTTTGAATTCATTGGTCTGTGAAGTGGCAAGGCTTGCTGTAAATAGTATTGCAATTGTTGCAAGTATGTTTTTCATTTCAACGGTAATCTTTTAGTTATGCGAAAATACGGCTCAATGCCATTGATATAATCATGTAGAATGTCATTCCGCTAAGGTCATTTATAATCTGTATGAATGGTCCCGTGGCTACTGCCGGGTTGATTTTAATCCTTTCCAGTACCATGGGGATGAGTGTGCCGAATCCCGAGGCGAAAAGTACTACAACGAAGAGACTCAACGGTACGGCTAGCGTTACAATGTCCAAGGCTCCATAGACACACATGTTGTATATGTAAACCATAAGGGAGAGGATGGTGGCATTGATGAGCGCGACAACCATCTCTTTGGCTATGTGCTTGAATATGTGTTGGGAATCCAACGAATTGTTTGCGAGTCCCTGTACGGCTATCGCTGATGACTGGGTTCCTACATTACCTCCCATTCCGGCAAGCAAGGGAATGAACAGGGCCATTTCGGGGTGACTGCCGAGCGTGTTTGTGAAGCAGTCGAGCAAGAGTGATGAACCGATACCTCCAAGCATCCCTATGATTAGCCAGGGAAGGCGTGCTCTCGTTTGCAGGAATACGCTGTCTCCTGTTTCTACGTCCTGTGTAAGACCGGCTGTGAGCTGCTGGTCATGCTCGGTCTGCTCGCGAACCTCGTCCATAACGTCATCGACTGTAATCTGTCCTACGAGTCGGTTTATCTTGTCAACTACAGGGATAGCTACGAGGTTGTACTTTTCGATGAGCATAGTGACTTCGTCAATGGGTGTGTCAACATCAACACTGATAACTTCTGTACTCATGACATGTTTTACCTTTGAAACCGATGGACTTGTAATCATCTTCTTCAAAGGGAACAGACCGCATAGTCTTTCGTCGTCATCGACTACGTAGATATAATAGATATCGTCGAGCTCTTCTGCTTGATGCCTCATCTCCTTGAGACATTCCGGCATACTCCAGTTCTCGTTTACGACAACCATCTCGGTACTCATAAGACCACCGGCTGTGTCCTCGTCGTATTGCAGAAGATCGACGATGTCGCCAGCTTGCTCAATATCCTTGATGTGCTGCAGGACCTCCTCCTGCTTCTCTTCGTCCATGTCGCGGATAATCTCGACGGCATCGTCGGTATCCATGTAGTTGACGAATCTTTTGGCGATGGCTTCCGAAGGCAACTCTTCGAGCAGATCATTACGCAAGTCCTCATCCATCTCGGTGAGGGCATCTGCAGCCTTCTCGTTCTCAAGCTGTCTGTAGAGGAAGCGTGCTTCTTCAAGGTCGAGTTCCGAACATATTTCGGCAATGTCGGCAGGGTGCATTCTGGATAGGTTCTCCTGCAACAGTACCGAGTCCTTCTGCTCTATAAGTTCCTTTATGTAATTGATGAATTCCTTTGTCATCGTGCCGATTCTTTATGCAAGTTCTTTTTCGACCTTCAAGGCCAGTTCTATAAACTCCTCTATGGAAACCTGTTCGGGGCGTTTTTCCATTATCGGGTCATTGAGCAGCTGTGACTCCTTTCCTACAATCTGTTGTATGGAATTGCGCATCTTTTTGCGCCGCTGGTTGAATGTCCCTTTTACGATTTTCTTAAGCATGGCTTCGTCACATTCAAGTTCTGTACGTCCATTACGCTTCATAAGGACCACTGCGCTTTTTACCTTAGGCGGCGGTGAGAATACATTTTCATGTACAGTGAAAAGATACTCCACATCGTACCATATCTGTATCAGTATGCTCAATATGCCGTATGCTTTTGTTCCCGGTTTCGCGGCAAGACGTTCGCCGACCTCTTTCTGTATCATTCCACTGCAGTAGGGGATGTATTCCTTGTAGTCGAGCATCTTGAAGAATATCTGGCTCGATATATTGTAAGGGTAGTTGCCTATGAGCATGAATCTCTCTCCCGAGAAAACCCTGTCGAGGTGCATCTTCAGGAAGTCGTCGGGTATTATATTCTCGTCATGCAGTTGCTTGAGATTTTTCCGCAAATAGGTTACCGACTCCTCGTCAATCTCTACAACCTTTACAGGGCGGTTCTTCTCCAACAGGTATTGTGTGAGTACGCCCATTCCCGGGCCGACTTCGAGTACCGGTGTCTCGGGACAGATGTCAACTGTGTCTGCAATCCTTCTTGCAATTGACAGGTCTGTAAGAAAGTGCTGTCCCAACCTTTTCTTTGCGGTTACTGCTTTCATTGCCGGATAATTCCTTTTTTTTGTTTAAAATAACCTAAAAAAACAAAGAATCGTCAATATATTGCTATCTTTGCATATCTCTGCATGGGGCACATTCAATAAACAGTAATGGAGGAATGTGCAGTGCAGTCCTTGGCCCGCAACCGTTTCTAAAACATTTGCAACCGCTGTTTTGACTGCTCTATAATGATGCAAAGTTAACTAAAACAATTAAAAAAGTTTCTAAAGTAGTGAAAAAGATTTTCAATTATTCGATAAAAACCATATTGCCGATTCTGTTGGGAGTCCTTATCCTATTCATGATATATGATGATTTTGACTTCTCCAGACTGCTTGACGACTTTAGGGAAATGGATGTTTTCTGGTTTGTTTTGTCAACATTTTTCGGTGTTATGAGTCATGTCATCAGAGGGTGGCGTTGGAAACTTACGCTTGCTCCATTAGGGTATCGTCCCTCTTCTGCTACTTGCATCCATTCAATCTTTGTCGCATATGCGGCAAATCTTGTTGTTCCGCGTGTGGGGGAAGTGTCGCGGTGTGTTGTCCTCGAGCAGCACGAGAAGGTGCCTTTTGCTCCGTCACTCGGTACGGTGGTCTCCGAAAGGCTCATAGATACTCTCATGGTATTGCTTATAACTGTAATAGCAGTTGCCCTGCAGTGGCCGGTGTTCGTAACTTTTATGCGGGAAACAGGTGTGTCGAATCCTGGCAGCGACATCTTTTCATCGATGAGCGGGTGGGCCATAATACTTCTTTCTGTGGTTGCAATACTCTTCCTTCTGGTGTTCATTCTTAAAAAAATGAATTTCTGGAAAAAAATCCGTGCCTTTATCGCAAAATTTGTCGAAGGATTGTTATCTTTGACAAAGATGAAGAACAGATGGCTGTTCGTGCTTGAGACAGTGGGGATATGGTTCTGCTATTTTATGCAATTCTATCTATGTTTCTACTGCTTCCATTTTACCGAAGAGCTCTCTGTTGCGGCCGGTTTGCTGCTCTTTGTGGCAGGCAGCATTGCAGTGGTTGTTCCAACCCCGAACGGAGCCGGCCCTTGGCATTTCGCTATTATAAGCATAATGGTTATATATGGAGTCAGCCCGACCGATTCCGAAGCTTTTGCGCTGATAGTGCATAGTACCCAGACCTTGCTTGTAGCGGTATTGGGGATATATGCGTTGGTAGTGTTGCAATTTAAAAAGAAACAACTTAAAAATTAAGTGATTATGGCATTGACAATCAAAGATTTGGAGCCTCGTGCAGTGTGGAAACATTTTGAGGCATTGACACAGGTGCCCCGTCCCTCGGGCCATCTTGAGAAAATACAGAAGTTCCTTCTGGACTTCGGTAAGAGTATAAACGTGCAGACATGGCAGGATGAGGCCGGCAATATAATAATGCGTAAGCCAGCCACTCCCGGTCTTGAGGGCCGTAAGGGGATAATACTTCAGGCACACATGGATATGGTACCCCAGAAGACACCCGACAGCACCCACGATTTTGAGAACGACCCCATTACAACAGTGGTGAAGGGCGATTGGCTATATGCCGACAACACTACTCTCGGTGCTGATAATGGACTCGGTGTAGCTGCTATAATGGCTATAATGGAGGATTCTTCTTTGCAGCATGGGCCTCTCGAGGCTCTTATTACAGCCGACGAAGAGACCGGTATGTATGGAGCTTTCGGTCTCAAAGGCGGTGAATTGGAAGGAGAACTTCTCCTGAATCTCGATTCAGAGGAGGAAGGTGTCATGTATATCGGTTGTGCCGGTGGCCTTGACATCTCGGCCTACATGGAGTTCATGGAGGAGGAAAGCGATGACGATGTTGCAGTGAAGGTTCAGCTCAAAGGTTTGCGCGGAGGTCACTCCGGTCTCGAAATCAATGCCGGCCGTGGCAATGCCAACAAGCTTATGGCACGTTTCCTTCGTGAGGCAATGGATGAGTGTGGTGTTGTACTTGCAAGCTGGAATGGCGGCAATATGCGAAATGCTATTCCTGCAAGTTGTGAGGTTGTACTTACCCTTCCGGAGGATGGTGTTGAGGAACTAAAATCCATAGCTGCAAAATATGAAACCCTCTATAACAGCGAGTATGCGACGATTGAGGAGGGTATAACATTGACAGTTTCCGAAACGGAGATGCCCGAGACTGTTGTTCCCGAAGAGATTCAGGACAACCTTCTCGATGCAATTCTTGCTTGCCATAACGGAGTGCTCCGTTTCATACCTACTATTCCCGATACAGTAGAGACATCGAGTAACCTTTCTATAGTAAAGATAGGTGATGGCAAAGCCGAGATAAATATCCTTGCACGCAGCTCTTGCGACACGATGAAGGAATTCTTGGCTCTGCAGTTGTCAAGTTGTTTCGCAATGGCCGGAATGAAGGTTGAACTCAGCGGTGGTTATAGCGGCTGGCAACCTAATGTAAATTCACCTCTTTTGGCAGCATTGAAAAAGGCTTATGCCGATATGTTCGGTGCGCAGCCCGATGTACGTGTGATACATGCAGGTCTTGAGTGCGGTATAATATCCACCAATTATCCTAAGATGGATATGGTTTCGTTCGGTCCTACACTTATGTCTCCTCACTCCCCGACGGAACGCGTGGAGATTCCGACTGTTGAGAAATTCTATTCACTCGTAAAAGCTCTTGTAGTAAACGGAGTGCTTTAATACCTAATTAGTATTATGGCGGCAGACATACTTTGTGTTTGCCGCCATATTTTATGTCAAATTATAGACAATTTTACAGTTGAATGATAAAAAAGTTTTATAAAAGTTTGTTTTTATTAAAAAAACGATAATTTTGCATTGTCGTAGCCTTTGGCTTTGCCATAGGTCCAGAAGAGAACTTTTTTATTAACCTAAAATCTATAATTATGAAGAAACATTTTAAACTTTCTGCATTGTTGCTTTCTGCAACTATCGTATTGTCTTCTTGTATCGGTTCTTTCCGTTTGACAAACAACATCAAGGACTGGAATGAAGGTGTAAGTAGCAAGTGGGTTAATGAGGTGATTTTCATAGCTCTGCATATTGTACCTGTTTATGAGATTGCAATGTTGGTTGACGGTGTTGTCCTCAACTCTATCGAGTTCTGGTCTGGCAACAGTGTTGCAGAGAATCCGGGTGAGACCAAGGTTGTGAAGAACAGCGAGGGTGAG
>JAFXHQ010000082.1 GCA_017536325.1 Bacteroidaceae bacterium | reverse complement strand
TATATGATGCTCGATTCAGGTGCCCGTGGTTCTAAGGACCAGATCCGTCAGCTCTCCGGTATGCGTGGTCTTATGGCCAAGCCGCAGAAGGCCGGTTCAGAAGGTGCACAGATTATCGAGAACCCGATTCTTTCAAACTTCAAGGAAGGTCTTTCGGTGCTTGAGTACTTTATCTCTTCTCACGGTGCGCGTAAGGGTCTTGCCGATACCGCTTTGAAGACTGCCGATGCCGGTTATCTGACACGTCGTCTTGTTGACGTTTCACACGATGTCATCATCAATGAAGAGGATTGCGGTACATTGCGTGGTCTTGTTTGTACAGCACTCAAGAACGGTGACGAGGTTATCGCTACACTCGGTGAGCGTATAATGGGCCGTGTCTCGGTACACGATGTGATAAACCCGACAACCGGAAAGGTTATCGTTGCATCGGGTGAACTTATCACAGAGGCTATTGCCGAAGAGATTGAGGCTTCTCCTATCGAGAGTGTCGAGATCCGCTCGGTGCTTACCTGCGAGTCGAAGCATGGTGTATGTGCCAAGTGTTACGGACGTAACCTTGCTACCAGCCGTATGGTCGAGAAGGGCGAGGCTGTAGGTGTTATAGCAGCACAGTCTATCGGTGAGCCTGGTACACAGCTTACACTCCGTACCTTCCACGCCGGTGGTACCGCCGCCAACATTGCAGCCGATGCTACTATCAGGGCAAAGCACGCATCGCGCCTCAAGTTCGAGGAGTTGCGTACTGTCGATTCTCTTGAGCCCGACGGTACTCCTGTGAAGATTGTTGTGAGCCGTTTGAGCGAGGTTCGTTTTGTCGATGTGAACACAGGTATCGTGCTTTCATCACACAACATACCTTACGGTTCAAAACTCTATGCAGGCGAGGACGAACTGGTTGAGAAGGGCAAGGTAATTGCTTCATGGGACCCGTTCAACGCTGTTATCGTTACTGAGGTTGCCGGTAAGGTCGATTTCGAGTCTGTAATCGAGAATATTACATATAAGGTTGAGACTGACGAGAGTACAGGTCTTCACGAGATTGTCATTATTGAGTCAAGGGACAAGAACAAGATTCCTACAGTCCACATAAACGACGAGAACGGCAACTCACTCCACAACTATAACCTCCCTGTAGGTGGTCACGTAGTTGTAGAGAATGGCGATATCCTCAAACCTGGTGATGTCATTGTGAAGATTCCTCGCGTGTTCGGTAATGCCGGTGATATCACCGGTGGTCTGCCACGTGTAACCGAGCTCTTTGAGGCGCGTAACCCGTCTAACCCTGCAGTCGTATCTGAAATTGACGGTGAGGTGACAATGGGTAAGGTTAAGCGCGGTAACCGTGAAATCGTCGTGACATCAAAGGTGGGCGATGTGAAGAAGTACCTTGTTGCTTTGTCAAAGCAGATTCTGGTACAGGACGGTGACTATGTACGTGCCGGCACACCTCTGTCCGATGGTGCTGTAACTCCATCTGATATTCTTGCCATCAAGGGACCTACCGCCGTTCAGGAGTATATCGTTAACGAGGCTCAGGATGTATATCGTTCTCAGGGTGTGAAGATCAACGACAAGCACTTCGAGATTATCGTGCGTCAGATGATGCGTAAGGTACAGATTGACGAGCCGGGTGACACACGCTTCCTTGAGCAGCAGATTGTTGACAAGCTCCAGTTCCAGGAGGAGAACGACCGTATCTGGGGCAAGAAGGTGGTTGTTGATGCCGGTGACTCGGAGAATCTCAAGGCAGGTCAGATAATCACAGCACGCAAGCTGCGCGACGAGAACAGTATGCTCAAGCGTCGCGACCTCAAGCCTGTTGAATCACGTGATGCACAGCCTGCTACTTCTACACAGATTCTGCAAGGTATCACACGTGCGGCATTGCAGACACAGAGCTTCATGTCGGCTGCATCGTTCCAGGAGACAACAAAGGTGCTCAACGAGGCTGCAATCAACATGAAGAGCGACTATCTGCTCGGTATGAAGGAGAACGTAATCTGCGGTCATCTTATCCCTGCAGGTACAGGACAGCGTGAGTTCAACAAGATTATCGTTGGCTCTAAGGAGGATTATGAGAGGATTCAGGCAAATAAGAGAACTGTGCTTGATTTCTCCGACGATATCGAATAATTGGTAATACTATATGCAGGAGGGCGGTCCGAAAGAAAATCGGACCGCCCTCTTCTTTGTACATTTATTTGTACATTTATATATGTTAAATGTCTTGTTTTTGTTATTTTTTAGCTCTAATTTTGCAATAAATATATAAATTAGGATAACAGCGCGATGGACAAGACACTGCAGGTTGATGTTGATGCTATACTTGCTGCCAAAGCAGGCAAGAAAGCGCGTTATATTCCGCGTTTCATGGTATCGTATCTCAAGAAGATAATACATCAGGATGAGGTGAATGCGTTTCTTCTAGAAAACAAGGACAAACGCGATCTTGAGTTTATCGATGCCTTTATGAAATTCTTCAACAACAGTTTCGAGGTGCATGGACTTGAGAATCTGCCCGCAGACGGCCGTTTTACCTTTGTGAGCAATCACCCGTTAGGCGCGCAGGACGGTCTTGGGCTTGCATATATCCTGGGTCCTGTATATGAAGGGCGTATAAAATTCCTTGTGAATGATCTTCTCATGAATATCCCGCATATATCATCTTTCTGGGTACCCATAAACAAGACAGGCAAGCAGGCACGCAATTTCCCGCAGCAGGTCAATGCGGCATTCTCGAGCGATAACCATATTGTAATGTTTCCGGCAGGTCTCTGTTCCCGCAAGAGAAAGGGTGTGGTACGTGACCTCGAATGGAAGAAGACTTTCATTACAAAGAGTGTGCAGACAAAGCGCGATATAATACCCATACATTTCGAGGGTGAGAACTCCAAGTTCTTCTACCGTCTTGCAAACATAAACAGGATGCTGGGTATAAAATTCAACATCGCGATGCTCTATTTGAGCGATGAGATGTTCAAGAACAGGAATAAGAAATTCAAAGTGACTATCGGCAAGCCGATTCCATGGCAGACATTCGACAGCTCCAAGACACCGATGGAGTGGGCGCAGCATGTAAAGGAACTTGTCTATACGTTATGACAAAATAAGACTTATGGAAGAGATTATTGCTCCGGTTCCAAAGGAACTGCTTAAAGCTGAACTTACAGAGGACAAACGTTTACGTTTCACCAACAGAAGCGATAACGAAATATATATAGTAACGGCCTTTGACGCACCAAATGTGATGCGCGAGGTAGGCCGACTGCGCGAGATTGCGTTCCGTGCTGCAGGTGGCGGTACCGGGAAGGAGGTCGATATCGATGAGTTCGATACGATGGAGGTGCCATACAAGCAGCTCATTGTGTGGAATCCAGAATGCCACGACATAATTGGAGGTTACCGTTTCCTTTATGGCAAGGATGTGCGTATAGACGAGAATGGTGAGCCTGTAATGGCAACGGCACACGGAATGTTCCATTTCTCGGAAAAATTCCTTAAAGAGGTCCTGCCATATACCGTCGAACTTGGCCGTGCGTTTGTCGCGCTGGAGTATCAATCGACACGCATGGGCTCAAAGAGCCTTTTTGCTCTCGATAATTTATGGGACGGTCTGGGAGCGCTTACAGTAGTACTTCCTGATGTGAAGTATCTCTTCGGAAAGGTTACAATGTATCCATCGTATCTTACCAAGGCACGCGATATGATATTGTACTTCCTGAAAAAGCATTTCCCCGATGAGGATAATTTGGTGACACCGGTGACACCCCTTGTCATAGAGACTCCCGAAAGTGAACTTAAGGAGATCTTCTCAATGGATACCTTCAAGGAGGATTACAGGATTCTAAAGCAAGAGGTCCACAAGTTCGGTCTCACCATACCGCCTATGGTGAATGCTTATATGGGTCTCTCTCCTACCATGAAGATATTCGGCACTGCAGTGAACAAAGAGTTCGGCAATGTCGAGGAGACCGGCCTGCTCATAGCAGTTGCAGAACTCCAGGACGACAAGAGGATGAGGTATATCGAGTCCTTTGCAAGAGAGAATCCCGATCTTATACAGCTTACTTCAGGTGCGAACAAGGTGTTTTATATACCGGGAGAGTCCCGTAAGGTGTAATTCTCCTTTCAGCAGCCAAAGTGTATTACTGCTCCATTAAAACAGTCTTTTCTAATGAAAGTACAGATAATAAACAAGTCAAAGCATCAGTTGCCTTCCTATGCTACAGCATTATCGGCAGGTATGGACCTGAGAGCCAATATTGATGAACCGATAGTGCTGCAGCCACTGCAGCGCGCTCTTGTTCCAACCGGCCTTTTCATGGCTCTTCCGGCCGGTTATGAGGCACAGGTCCGCCCGCGTAGCGGTCTGGCAATAAAGAAGGGCATCACGGTTCTCAATTCACCGGGTACGGTCGATGCCGATTATCGTGGAGAGGTGTGTGTCATACTTGTCAATATTTCCAATGAGCCTTTCACCATAACCGACGGTGAGCGTATAGCGCAGATGGTTATAGCACGCCACGAGCAGGTGGAGTGGTGCGAGGTGGAGTCGCTCGACGATACTGACCGCGGTGCAGGAGGTTTTGGCCATACAGGTGTCTGATACCATTAATCCGATTCCACGATGAGAATATTTGTAGCTCTCTTGCTGTCTATCCTTTCCCTTGCTCTTCCGGCCGGGGCAAGTGCGTCTGTAGCGGACAATGATTCCGTTGCACGTGCACGTGCGGCAGAATATCACTATATGCAGGCTGTATATCTTGCCGAACAGGAACGTTTCGATGAGGCATATGAACTGCTTGAGTACTGTAGGGCTATTGATCCTTCCTCATCAGCCGTCATGTACGGGCTGTCACCTTATTATCTCGTTCTCGACAAGGACTCGCTTGCACAAGATGCACTTATCCGCATAGTTGAGGCAGAACCGCATAACCAATATTATAATCTTGCCCTTATCAATTATTACAACAAGACCGGCGACAATAAGTCGGCGATATCGCTCTATGAGGATATGTTGGAGTATTCCGATGAGAAGAGCGACATATATATGGCTCTCTACTCGCTTTATACCGATGAGAATATGACTAGCGAGGCTGTAAGGGTGTTGGAGATGCTTGAGAAGTCAGAGGGAAAGACCGATGAGATTACGATGCAGAAGCTGCGCCAATATATGCAGATTCCAGATACAGCCCGTGCTGTGGCTCTGGTAAAGGAACTTATTGCAGAGAACCCCGAGGACATGCGTTATATATCGCTGTTGGGCGATGTGTATATGTATATCGGTGACTATGGCAAGGCAGAAGGACTATATTGGGAGGCTCTTGAGATGGAACCCGACGAGGTGGTAACTCTATCTTCGCTCTCATCACTTTACAGTGCGTTAGGCAAGGATTCTCTATTTACAATAACTACCGAAAGGCTGCTCAAGTCCGAGAAGTTGGATCCGGTAAACCGTTTGAATACCCTTGTAGAGTATGCGGCATACAAGGGCGATAAGGACAGTGCATATGTCATGGATTTCTTCAGGGAAATGATGCAGTTGCCTTATGACCAGTTGGAGATATCGGAGACTTATGCCCAATATCTCATCTACCGTAATGCCCCGGTGGATTCAATAAGACCGATCCTTGAGAAGATCATATCTATTGAGCCCGAGAATACATCGGCAATGTTGCAGCTGCTCACCTATGCTATTGCCGACAATGATTACGAAGAGGTGATATCCTTGTGCGACAATGCAATGATGTACATCCCTGAGTTGTTGGAACTCTATTACTATAAGGGACTTTCCTGTTATTTTTTGGACAGGAAGGATGAATGTGCTGCTGTCTATGAACTGGGATTGTCGCGACGTAGTGATGAGACATCTCCCGATGTCTTGTCAACTGTATATACAGTGCTTGGCGATGTGTATCATGAACTTGGCGAGTTGGATAAGTGTATAGAGTCCTACGATTCGGCACTTGTGTATAACCCATTGAATATGAGTGTTCTCAATAATTATGCTTACTATCTGGCCCTCGACAACAGGGAACTTGATAGGGCATTGGATATGAGCCGCAAGACGGTAGAGTCTGAACCTGACAATCCAATATATATCGATACCTATGCCTGGGTGCTTTTCTTGCTCGAGAGGTATGAGGAGGCAAAGGCATATGCCGAGAAACTCATCGGGCTCAACGACGATATGAGTGCTGTGGAATTTCACCATTGTGGCGATATTTTTGCCAAGACCGGTGACATGGAGCGCGCTGTTGAATATTGGAAGAAGGCCGTTGAAGCTGGTGACGATTCCAAGATTCTGAAAAAGAAGATAAGAAAACGCAAATATTACGGCAATGCCAAACGCAAATAAGAGCATATTGATATTCTGCCTTTCCGTATTCCTTTTGGCAGGCTGCTCTACAAAGAATGTCGCAAGGCTCTACAAGCTGGAGAGTGCGACTTCCGAAGAGTTGTCAGCATTGCCTTCTATGTCAGCCGACAGACAATATCTGTCGGGTAGTGTAAGGTTGACAACTGAGGTCGATGGCGAGGGAAGCTCACTGCGCGGAAAGATACGCGTGGATAGTGAAAACGGAATACAGCTCGGTGTCGTGGCTATGAATATGGTCGAGGTCGCTTGCCTTGAATTCTACCCCGATTATGCCCGTATAATACATAAGATGGAAAAGGCTTATTCCGATGTGCAGTATCGTGACCTTCCGTTCTTTAGCCACCTCGGAATCGATTACGGCATACTGGAGGCAACGCTTTTCAACCGTGTCTCTGTAGATGGTAAGAACATAGCTTCTGCAGCAGATGCCTCAATACAGGATGCAGGCGAGTCGTTGTCGTTGTCGTATGATGGGACAGATGGAGCATCATGCCGTTTCTTCATAGAGAAGGCTACCGGCAATCTTGTGCTTGCCGAGAGGGAATTCGGGGATGGGGTAAAGGTTGTATGCCGTTATTCAGGCTTCAAGCCCATGGGTGCTGCATATTATCCTCATACAATAGAGCTCTCTTTGGAAGGAGCCGATATTCCCATGAGCCTGAGGTTCGACTTCGGAACTCTCAAGGACGAAAAGTTTGACTTTTCTCCACGCAAGATAAAAAACTCTTATGAGCGGCTCGATGTGGATAGTCTCATGAGGTTGTTGAACGAAGTGTAATTATAGTATATTTGTAAAAAGCAACAGTGATTTGTTTATTATGAAAAGGCAACTCTTCAAAAGTATGGTGCTCATACTCTTTCTGACGTTCTTGTCAGCGACGGGAGCCAATGCCCAAAGCGCAGCCGTAAAAGGTATGCGCGAGAAGGCTACCGCACTGCAGAAGGAGATTGCCGAAAAGGAGAAGATATTGCTGTCGTCGCAGAAGGATGTAAAGAGCAAACTCGATAACCTGAATATCATAACAGCACAGATAGAGTCCCGCAAGGCTCTGATGACATTATTGCGTGAAGAGGTATTGTTGATAGAGAAGGAAATCGGGCAACTCAATGAGGAAATAGCAGCACAGGAGTGCGAGGTTGAGAAATCAAAAGATGAATATGCCGAGTCGCTGCGTCGTGCACGCAAGTACAGCAATCTGAAGAACCGTCTTCTGTTCATCTTCTCCGCCGACGACTTCAATACTATGGTACGCCGTTACCGATATGCCAACGAGTATATGAATGCCCATGTGGCTCTTGCCGATAGCCTCTCGGCTCAGATAGAGAGGCTCGAGGGAAAACGCCGTAGTCTGGAGGATACCCGTGCAGCAAAGGCCGCTTCATTGGCCGAGCAGGATACCGAGAATGCCAAGCTGTTGGCATTGGAGAGAGAACAGAAGGCTATTATCGCGGAGCTGAGAAGGGAATCGGATAAGGTTCAGGCCGAAATCAAGAAGAAACGCTCGGAACTCAAGAAACTCAATAATGCGATAGAGGCTGAAATCGAACGTCAGCTTGCCAAGGAGAGAGAGGAAAGGAAAAAGCGTGAGGCAGAGGCCAATGCAACTTCCTCGTCATCGGGCGGTAAGGAGTCCAAAAAGAAGAAACCGACACCTTCGAAGGTCTCGTACAGCAGCGATGCCGGTGTTGCAGAGATGAGCGGCTCTTTTGAGAGAAACAGGAAAAAGATGCCGGTGCCGATAACCGGACCCTACCTTCTGGTTGAGAAGTACGGTATGAAGAATGCCGTAGAGGGCAAAGGCAATGTTCCCATCAATACCGGCGGTGTCACATTCGAGGGTAGTGCAGGTGCCAAGGCCCGTTGTATCTTCGACGGTAAGGTGACAGCCGTATATGCTTCGGACGGTTATTCGTTTGTGCTTGTCCGTCATGGAGAGTATATATCGGTATATTGCAATCTCGGCAATATACGTGTGAAGAGTGGCGATAAGCTGAAGGCCGGTGATATAATAGGTGATATAGCACCCGATGTCAAGGACGGAAACCCCAGAATGCTGTTCCAGCTGAGGAAAGAGAAGAAGACCCTTAATCCTGCCGATTGGCTCAAGATGTGATTGCAGAATGTAATTCGCACGGTGCTGCCATCTGTGTTGAATATGGCCTATACCGTCGATAGCATATATGTCGGTTACGAGGGCTATCCGCACCACGCTTAATTATTGGAGAAAGAGTACGTAGCAACTCCGCTTGTGTGGCGGTGTGGTGCATTATATTGTGCCGGTATAACAAGCTCATGGAACAACTGTGGGGCCTGTTCCTATCGTCTTGAACTCAGTGCCGATAAATGACAAGATGTGCCTGCAGGCACATCTTGTCATTTGTTCAAAACCTTCTTGAATCTCCTGATGAACTCCCCCGCTTCGTCAAGCGAGAGTGTCAACGGTGGCAACAGGCGTATCACGTTGGTTCCGCTCACACCTGTGAATACATGTTCCTCAAAGAGCAGTTTGCTGCGGATTTCCTTTATCGGTTCATCAAACTCTATGCCAATCATTAGTCCGCGTCCACGGACCTCCTTAATGCCTTCAATGCCTCTGAGCTCTTTCATAAGGAAGTTGCCCACACTATTCGCGTTTTCCATGAGCTTTTCCTCTTCCATTACATCAATTACCGCTTCTGCAGCAGCGCATGCGAGGTGGTTCCCGCCGAACGTGGTACCCAATTGGCCATATACGGCCTCGAACTTAGGGCTGATGAGGACAACTCCGATGGGGAATCCATTGCCTATACCCTTTGCCTGTGTTATGATGTCGGGCCTGATTCCTGCCCATTGGTGTGCAAAGAACTTGCCGCTACGCCCGCAACCGCTCTGTATCTCATCAAGTATAAGTGTGGTATCTGTCGCGTTGCACAATGTCTGCAATTCCTGCAGGAATCCGTTGTCGGGAATCTGTATGCCGCCAACACCTTGTATGCCTTCGATGATAACAGCTGTAACATCGCCTTTCTCTATCTCGGCACGTACACCCTCAATGTCGCCAAGAGGCAAGTATGTGGTGTGTCCGTTTGCATTTATAGGAGCTATGATCTTTGGGTTATCGGTAACCTCTACAGCAAGCGAAGTTCGCCCGTGAAAAGCCTTTTTAAAGGCTATTACACGCTTTTTGCCGTTCTTGAACGACGAAAGCTTCAGTGCATTCTCGTTAGCTTCGGCACCGGAGTTTATGAAGAAGAGGCTGTAATCCTCATAACCGCTTATGCGTCCTAACTTTCCGGCAACATTCTGCTGCTGGGTATTTATTACCGAATTGGAGTAGAATCCCAGTTCAGCGACCTGCTTGCTTATCTTTTCCACATACCTGGGATGAGCATGCCCGATTGAAATCACTGCATGCCCTCCGTACAGGTCGAGATACTCCGTACCTTTGTCGTCCCAGACCTTGCATCCCTCGCCCTTGACAATATTTATGTCAAAGAGCGGGTAAACATCATATAGCTTCATCTCTTTCCATTGTTAGAATGCCGAAGGCTTCAACTGCAAGCCTACGGTCTCTGCAAGCCCGAAGAGCAGGTTCATGTTATGTACAGCCTGTCCGCTGGCACCTTTCAGCAGGTTGTCTATTATAGATGTTATAAGAAGCTTGTTGCCGTGCTTCTCGAGATGTATTAGACATTTGTTTGTGTTGACAACTTCCTTCAGGTCTATCGGCCTGTTTACGATGTGCGTAAATGAATCACGCTCATAGTAGCTCTCGTACAGCTTGTAGAGAGTCAGGATGTCGAGGTCGCACTTGACGACTACTGTTGCGAAGATTCCGCGTGGAAAGTCGCCACGGTAGGGAATGAAATCGATCTCTCCCTCATAGTCGGGTTGCAGTTGCCTTATGCTCTGCATTATCTCGGGCAAATGCTGATGCTCGAACGGCTTGTATATGCTTATATTGTTGTTCCTCCAACTGTAGTGTGTACTGGCCGTAGGCTTTACTCCGGCACCGGTACTGCCGGTTATAGCATTGACAGATACGTCGCCTTTGAGCAGGTGCACCTTGGCCAAAGGCAGGAGTGCCAGTTCAATACAGGTTGCAAAACAACCGGGGTTGGCAACATAGCGGCTCTTGCATGTGTTGCGGCGGTTGAGCTCCGGCAGTCCGTATATGAAATCGTGGTCGTGTCCTTTAATACGGTAATCCATTGAGAGGTCGATAACCTTCAATTCATCGGGTAGTGCATGGCTCTCAATGAACTTGCGTGAGTCACCATGTGCTGTACACAGGAACAGCAGGTCTATCTCCTCGAGCGGCATTTCATCGGTAAACATGAGTTCTGTGTCGCCGAGCAACCCTGCATGGACATCGGTAATGCGATTGCCTGCATTGCTTTTGCTGTGTACGAACATTATTTCAACTTCGGGGTGTATGAGCAGCAGACGGAGAAGTTCACCGGCCGTGTAGCCTGCACCACCAATAATTCCAACTTTTATCATAATGTATAAATGTTATATTTTTTCATCCGGATGGTTTGCATAGTATGCACGCAAAGGTGTCGATGTTACCTTTATGAACCCCTTTGCATCCTCGGCTGTCCAGCCCTTCTGGACCTCGCCGTACTCACCCAACTTGTTTTTTACAAGGTCGTTGGGTGAATCTACGCCTACTGTCTCGAAGTGCTTGGGCATGAGCTTCAGTATGGCTGTACCAGTAACATTCCTTTGTGAACTCTCGAGCATGGCTTCGATGTCACGCATCACAGGCTCAAGATACTGGCTCTCATGCAGGAACATGCCATACCAGTTGGCAACCTGGTCCTTCCAGTACTGTTGCCATTTGCTAAGGGTGTATTTCTCGAGGAATTTGTGAGCGGCAATGATGAGCATCGGGGCAGCAGCCTCGAATCCTACGCGTCCCTTTATGCCAATTATGGTGTCTCCCACATGCATGTCGCGTCCGATTCCGTATGCAGCACCAATCTCCTCGACCTTCTGTATCGCCTTTATCGGGTCGTCGAATTTCTCGCCGTTCACCGCCTTGAGCTCTCCATTATCGAATGAGAGCTGCAGCTCCTCTTCACCCTCCTTCTCTACCTGCTTCAGGTACGCGCTCTCCGGCAACCCCTGCTTTGAGTCAAGAATCTCTCCACCGCATATCGATGTTCCCCACAGACCCACGTTGTATGAATATTTCAGTTTGGCAAAATCGGCCTTGAAACCATGCTCGTTCAGGTAGTTTACCTCAAATTCGCGTGTCAGTGTCATGTCGCGTGTCAGCGTTATTATCTCTACTCCCGGAGAGCATACAAGGAACGTCATATCGAAGCGTATCTGGTCGTTTCCGGCCCCGGTAGAACCGTGTGCAATGGCATCAGCTCCAATCTCATTGGCATAGCGTGCGATAGCCAGAGCCTGGAATATTCTCTCCGAAGATACCGATATCGGGTATGTGCCGTTGCGCAACACATTGCCATATATCATGTAACGCAGGCTTTTTTCGTAGTATTCTCTTGTGACATCTATCGTGACATACTCCTTGGCACCAAGCTTGTATGCGTTCTCCTCATTCTGCTTCAGCTGCTCGGGGCTGAATCCTCCTGTGTTGGCGCATGCAGCATATACTTCGTATCCCTTCTCCTTGGCAAGGTACATTACTGTGAACGATGTGTCCAGTCCGCCGCTGAATGCAACAACAACTTTCTTCTTTTCCATATATATATTGTTCTCTTTTTATGTCAGTTATTTCTTCTCATGTTTTGCGGGATCGTAGAGCATTGCTGTGCATATGCAGTAGCGTCTGTCGGTACGCATCAGCACATCATGGTTTACGCAACCCTGACATCCTTTCCAGAAGGCCTCGTCATCCGTAAGCTCCGAGAAAGGCACGGGTACATATCCCAACTCGGTATTGATTTTCATCACAGCTCCACCGCTTGTGAGGCCGAACAGCTTGGCATTGGGCCATTTTTCTCGCGACAGCTTGAATGCCCTCTGTTTAATACGCCTTGCAAGTCCGTGTCCACGGAATTTCTCCCTTACGATAAGTCCCGAGTTGGCCACGTATTGTTTGTTGCCCCAGCTCTCGATGTAGCAGAACCCGGCGAACTCCTCTCCCGATAGGGCTATTATGGCTTTCCCCTCTTTCATTTTCTGAGCCACATATTCGTGTGTACGTTTGGCAATACCGGTTCCACGTACCTTGGCTGCTGCACTTATGGTATCGAGTATTTCATCGACATACTTCTCGTGCGAAGCATTGGCGATGATTACTTCTATCCCGTCGTTGTATTCAATCTCTTCCATTTGCAGCTCAGATATTTGGTATAATTGTTCTTAGGGCTCTCAATACGGCAGTGCGGCCTGCATCCTCAGCAATGACCAGCATGACTGTGTCGTCACCGGCAAGTGTACCTATTATCTCGGGAAAATCGCAGTTGTCTATGTGATAGGCGAGTGTGCCGGCATAGCTTGGCTTTGTGCGTATGACTGCCATGTTGCCCGAGAATCTTATCGACAGGAATCCGTTTGCCTCCTGCTGCTGTGTTACAGGGCGCACCTCCCCTTCGGTCCCTTCGTGACGGTATTGCTGTGGTCGTGTGAGCACATATCTGTATCGCCCTTTAAGTCCTACGGTCTTTACAACCCGCAACTGGTGCAGGTCGCGTGATAGTGTGGCCTGTGTCAGCTTGAATCCCTCTTTTGCAAGTTCGTTCAACAACTCTTCTTGGCTCCCGATCTCTTTTGTGGAGAGAATGAGCCTAATGGTGTCGAGACGTGAGTTTTTAATTTTCATAATTGCATAATTATTCCTTTATGCTTGCAAAAATAGGTATATTTAAACAATAATCCTTGTTGTTTTGTAATTTTTTTGCAGGATAGTGTAAAAAATATGCAGCACTCTGATGGGCGCTGCATATTTTTGTCTTAATCGAGTTCCTGGTCGGCCTCGTAGCCGGCGAATTCGCGTACCTTGTTCTTGAGCATCGCGAACTGCTTGAAGAGGTCGTGAACAGGTTTTTCGCCGTCCTTGTGCATCGGAGCCTTGCAGTAGAACGACATGAACTCCTGTATGCCGTATTCTCCTGCACGTTGTGCAATGTCGCTGAAGAGTATCAGGTCAAGTACCAATGGAGCTGCCAATATCGAGTCGCGGCAGAGGAAGTTTACCTTTATTGTCATGGGGTAACCCATCCAACCGAAGATGTCTATGTTGTCCCAACTCTCTTTCTCATCGCCACGTGGCGGATAGTAGTTTATGCGTACCTTGTGGTACATGTCGTTGTAGAGTTCGGGATATACATCGCTGTCAAGGATATTCTCCAGTGCCGATGTCTTGCTCACACGCTTTGTCTCGAAGTTCTCGGGGTTGTCAAGTACCACACCGTCGCGGTTACCCAGAATGTTTGTCGAGAACCAACCTCTAACACCCAATTGGCGTGTGAAGAATGCTGGTGCAAGCACTGTCTTCATCATTGTCTGTCCGCTCTTGAAGTCCTTGCCGGTAATAGGAGTCTTCATCTCCTCGGCAAGTTCCCACATTGCGGGAATATCTAAACAGAGGTTTGGCGCACCCATTACGAAAGGACAGCCCTCGCGCATTGCCGCATAGGCATAGCACATGCTTGGTGCTACGTTTGCCTTGTCGTCGGCCTTCATTGCAGCCTCGAATGCTGCCACACTGCCGTGAACCTCGTCATTACGTTTGATAAACTTCTCGGTGCTTGCAATCCATATTACAACCACACGCTCACATCCGTTCTCGGCCTTGAAGTTGCGGATATCCTCACGCAGCTGCTCGGTCATTTCCCAACGTGTACCGCTCTTTACGTTAGGTCCGTCGATGTTGCTGGCATAGCTCTTGTCGAACAGAGCCTTGTAGGGACGTATGGCATGCAGTTCATCCTTCACCGGGTCAATGTCACGCTGCTTGAGCACATCGGCCTTGACGGCAGCATCGTAACCGTCATCCTCATAGAGATCCCACGCGCCGAACACAATATCATTGAGGTCGGCAACAGGTACAATATCCTTAACCTCCTTATAGCATTTTTCACTGCCTTTGCCCAAACGCATGATGCCCTCGCAAGCAAATGAACCTATAGGTTTTGCAAGTCCCTTGCGGGCCATCAATGTTCCTATAATAGTAGTCGTCGTCACGGCTCCCAGTCCCACACACATTACTCCCAATTTGCCGTTGGCCGGCTTGACTTTACACTCTCTCATATCTATTGTTTCTTTTATTAGGCAAAATAATCGCTTTTTATTGAACAAACCTAAATATTTGGTAAAATGTTCCCTAAATTTTGATAAAATTAATTTTTGAGGGTTTAGCGTTATCGTATTTGTTTTTTATTAAACCTGAATTCTTCCTCCAATTATGGGAGGGAAGGAGTGAGGCTTCTTACATTACAGCTTCTTTCAGTATCTCGCTTACAGTTGGGTGGGGGAATACTGTACGGCGCAGCTGCTCTACTGTGAGGCCATTGGTTATAGCCATACATGCCGCGCATACGAACTCGCTGCAGGGGTTACCCAGCATGTGCACGCCAAGCACTTTGTTGTCGGGAGCAACCAAAATCTTGCATAGTCCCATCTGTCCCTCGTTTTCTGCTACAAAGCGGCCGGCATATGTCATAGGCAGTTTGTGCAGGGTGTATTCCATGCCCTCTTTGGTTGCCTGTTCCTCGGTAAGGCCCACGCTGCTTACTTCGGGATTGGTATATACTACGCCGGGGATAGCATTGTATTCCATACGGTCTTCAATGCCAAGGATGTGGTTCACTGCAACCTCGGCCTCGCGGCTTGCCGTGTGCGCAAGCAATGAAAAACCGGTCACGTCGCCTGCGGCATAGATATTTGGTAGGCTTGTCTGCATGACCTCATTCACCTTTATTCCGCGC
>JAFXHQ010000081.1 GCA_017536325.1 Bacteroidaceae bacterium | reverse complement strand
GTATTGCACGTGTCACGAGGTCACCGCCCTGCAGATATACAACCTCCTTGCTGTTGCTGAGCCAACGGTTCCAAGTGGAGCCATAACGCTGGCAGCGCATCCACTTTTCGTCAACAGGCTGGCTGTAATCATCGGCATTGAATTCGTCGCTGAACACGAGTTCCCATTCGCTACCCTCTTCGGGCTCGAATGTCGCATAAAGAGCCACATTGCCATCGAGACACCACGCAGGCACAATAGCCCTGTTATTGGAATTGACATCTTCCTCTTCCTCGCGCCACTGAAGATTGCCATTCACATACTGCTCGCCATCAAGATTGTGTCCATGACGCACAATTACTTTATTACACTTATATCCCGGAGCACCGCGTAATACGATTGTAAACATCTCATTATTTTCAAGCATCAAGGGTAATGCTGTATTATCCACACCATCTATACTTCCATCAACTGTGTAAAGTGTCAGTTTCTTCTTATCGCCTACGATACTTATAAGATAATCTATGATAAGACCATTTTCGGCTACAAAATTCTCAGAACCGCCGGGATTTATATTATCCGTATCCAATTTCAGACGCATACGATACACACCTGCAGGTATTGCATCATCAAGAACAACGGTAGGAAGGGTTGCCACAGCTCCCTTTCGAGCAGGATTTCCTTTACTGTCTATGCCATTATGACAAGAGAATGCGACGAGTTCACTCGACATTGCTGGCAGACCATTCTCATTCAACAAAGCCACGAACTTGCCGTCGTTATTGAGGTCGATATACATATAGACATTCTTGATGTTCTCACCAGCCAGATTTTCTATTACCGCATCTATAGCCCGAGTCCCTTCAAGCGTATAAAAACCGGTTTGATCCTCATCGGCAGCAAGGCGGTATGCATCTCTGTAAGTATCCGAACCACTGGGAGAGATGTTCATATTGTTCAACAACACAAGAAAACGGTGTTCTCCGGGAACCTGTGCATCCTTGTCGAACGAGAGCGCATAACCATCGCCACCGACACCGTCGCCAGCCCGTACAAACTCGGCTGTGATTCTCATATCACCGTCCACCATTTCTGCAGGTATTGTTATCTTGCCGTCCTTCACAAAAGCACCCGAAACAACATCCTCGCGCCACTGCTTTACACCGTGAATTACCTTGTCACCATCAAGATTATGACCATGCTGCACTTTAATTACATCGAGCACATAGCCATCGGCAGGGTTCACCGCAAGCACAAGAGGCTCACCGAAGGCAACCTTTGCAGGCAACGCCTCGCCCGTAGCTGACAAAAGAGAACCGTTATTTGCGGTTACAGCAAGACCGCCCTCTTCTGTATGCACATTGAGAACAACATCACATATAGCACCTCCGTTCTTTATTATGCCATTTCCATCCTCGGCACGGCCGGCCGGGTCAATAGAAGCCCAGTCCACCTTGTAGCGCATACGGTAGAAACCCGGCGCAAGACCGGCTGGCAATGTAAATGCAGGAGGGTTGAGCACATTTGCATTGTTCACCCTCTCGCCATTGCTGTTGTACCCCACGCCCGAACCAACATTAGGTTCTGCGTAAGAGAATGCCAAGACATCGCCCTGGAACGAGCCGTCCTCGTTAAACACGATATTAAACGTACCGTCCATGCCACGGTCAAGATATACAAAACCATGCATCCAATCACCTGTAAAACCGAAAGAAGGAGTGAGCGACTCGCCCGGAACAGCATCAAAGTAACCATTTGCTATATTGCTATACACCTTCAACGGTGTAGGCAACTGCAAGGTCTGCTCACCTAGAGAAATGCTGTTCAAGCGACGGCTGCCATGTGTATAGTTCTGCTCCTTGTCAAAGACAACCGGATAATCTTCTACCGTATTCTTATTTACGACAACCATGCGGTCGATGTCACCCATATATGCGTTCTCATTGAAAAGACGTATGATATTCTCTCCCTTTTGGAGCACCACGTCGAATTCAGCGCATCCGACACTGCCCCAACCGCCGGAGTTGCCTGTATATGCAATAGCCTCTCCATTGTTTACGCTAAGCTTCATGGTGCGGTCCTCTCCTGTAATGAAATATATAC
>JAFXHQ010000080.1 GCA_017536325.1 Bacteroidaceae bacterium | reverse complement strand
CATCTTTTCGATGGTGGGCTTGAGCAAGACAATCAAGCAGACTAACAAACAGGTTCTTAAGAACATTTATCTATCGTTCTTCTATGGTGCGAAGATTGGTATCGTGGGTATGAACGGTGCGGGTAAGTCTACCCTTATGAAAATTATCGCGGGCCTTGACAATGACTTCCAGGGCAATGTGGTGTGGTCACCGGGTTATTCGGTGGGTTATCTGCCACAGGACCCTCAGTTGCAGGACGGCAAGACTGTAATGGATTGCGTTAAGGAGGGTGTGCAGGCGACTGTGGACGCTCTTGCAGAGTATGAGGAAATTAACCAGAAGTTCGGTCTTCCCGAATACTATGAGGATGAGGACAAGATGAATGCGCTTTTTGCACGTCAGGCGGACCTGCAGGATATAATTGATGCAACAGATGCATGGAACCTCGAAAGTAAACTGGAGCGTGCTATGGCGGCTTTGCGTTGCCCGGCTCCCGATGAACTGGTTGACCATCTGTCGGGTGGTGAGCGCCGCCGCGTGGCACTGTGCCGCCTGCTGCTGCAGAAGCCCGATGTACTCCTTCTCGATGAGCCTACCAACCACCTCGATGCCGAGAGCATCGACTGGCTCGAGCAGCACCTGAACCAGTACGAGGGTACTGTAATTGCCGTAACTCATGACCGCTACTTCCTTGATGATGTTGCGGGTTGGATTTTGGAACTTGACCGTGGCGAGGGAATTCCCTGGCAGGGAAACTACTCTTCGTGGCTCGAGCAGAAGACAAAGCGCATGGAGCAGGAGGAGAAGAGCGCAAGCAAACGCCGCAAGACTCTTGAACGCGAGCTTGAGTGGGTGCGCATGTCGCCCAAGGCACGCCAGGCAAAGGGTAAGGCGCGTCTTAACTCATACGAGCGTATGCTCAATGAGGACCAGAAGGAGCGCGAGGAGAAACTTGAAATCTTTATCCCCAACGGTCCACGCCTTGGCAACAAGGTAATCATCGCCGACAATATCGGCAAGTCTTTCGGCAGCAAGCACCTTTTCAGCAACTTGAACTTTATGTTGCCTCCTAACGGCATTGTTGGCGTAATTGGCCCCAATGGTGCGGGTAAGACAACGCTTTTCCGAATGATTATGGGTCTTGAGACTGCCGATGAGGGTACATTCGAGGTGGGCGAGACTGTTAAGATTGCATACGTTGACCAGAACCACAAGGATATCGTGGCCGACAAGACCGTCTATGAGGTTATGAGCCAGGGTAACGAGCTTATGCGCCTTGGCGGCAAGGAGATAAACGTGCGTGCATACCTCTCTCGTTTCAACTTCTCGGGTGCTGACCAGGAGAAGAAATGTGGCGTGCTATCGGGTGGTGAGCGCAACCGTCTGCACCTTGCGATGGCACTGAAAGAGGGGGGTAACGTGCTTCTCCTCGACGAGCCTACCAATGATATTGATGTGAACACACTCCGTGCACTTGAGGAGGGTCTTGAGAACTTTGCAGGTTGTGCTGTTGTAATCAGCCACGACCGTTGGTTCCTCGACCGCATATGTACACACATCATTGCTTTCGAGGGCGACGGCAATGTCTTCAGCTTCGAGGGCTCATACTCCGACTACGAGGAGAACAAGATGCGCCGTTTGGGTATTGAGGAACCGAAGAAGGTGAGGTATCGCAAGTTGATGGAAGACTAATTTGTTATCTAAAAGGTTGTTGGCTGCGTTATGCTTATTGTGGCGGCAGGTCATTTAGGGTTACTAAACTCCCTACCACCACAATTACGCAAGCCTTGCCACCATTCCTTTTATATAACAAATATATGCAACTATTGCGGTAAGTCTTTCTAATGATGTAAACTGCGTTACGCCGTGCTGTAAACCATCCTCATTTAGGTTTACTAAACTCCGGTGTTTTACAACACGGCAAGCCTTGTTCTAATGCTTTTGAATAACAAATTGTTTGCAGTTGGCTGCCCGAAAAAATTGAAACCGGAGCAATGTCATTTTGAGTGTAGCGAAAAATCTCAAAAGTGTGTATAGAATAGATCCTTCGTTACACTCAGGATGACAGAACTACGATAGGACAATTATTGGACTTGTGATGCTTGAGCGCAGCGAAGCATCTCAAAAGTGTGTATAGAAGAGATCCTTCACTTATGTTCAGGATGACAGAGCAAGGCATGGTAACCATATAAAAAGACTTATAATAAATGAGTATTATTGACCCAAAAATAATCGATTCGATTGTCAAGGAGCTTGAGATTGATGATATCCGCAGTGCGTCTATCCGCCAGATTGGTGCGGTGGTGCGTGCTGCCGAGGCGCGTACGGGTACCGAGTTCATACACTTCGAGATGGGTGTTCCCGGCTTGCCTCCTGCTGCTGTGGGTGTGAAGGCCGAGTGTGATGCTCTGCAACGCGGTGTGGCATCGGTGTATCCCATTATCGACGGTATTCCCGAACTCAAGCAACAGGCGTCGCGCTTTATAAAGGCTTTTGTGGATACCGATATCAGCCCCGAGGGGTGTATTCCCACGGTCGGCTCTATGCAGGCTTCGTTCGCATCGCTTATGCTTGCTTCGCAGCTCGATGAGAAACGTGATACCGTGCTCTACATTGACCCCGGTTTCCCGGTGCAGAAGATGCAGGCGCAGGTAATTGGCGTAAAGATTGCATCGTTCGACATAGCGGAGTATCGCGGCGAGAAGCTCGAAGAGAAACTCGAGAGCTATTTTGCGCAGGGGAATATCTGCGCAGTGCTCTATTCGAGCCCGAACAACCCCACTTGGATGTGCCTGAAGGATGAGGAACTTGAAATCATAGGCCGCCTGGCTACAAAATACGATGTTGTTGTAATTGAGGATTTGGCATATATGACAATGGATTTCAGGCGTGATATGAGCCGCCCGTTCCAACCGCCGTTCCAGCCGAGCGTGTCGCACTACACCGATAACTGCATAATGCTTGTGAGTGCATCGAAGATATTCAGTTATGCAGGGCAGCGCATTGCTGTTGCCTGTATCTCGGACGCTCTTTACAAACGCCGTTACGAGCGGCTGAAGGAACGCTACGGCATTCCGCGCTTCGGTGCTGCGTTTGCCTATGTCTTCCTTTATAGTTTCTCTTCGGGCGTTTCACATTCGGCACAGTGCGCTCTGGCTGCGATGTTCAAGGCTGCCTGTGATGGGGAATATGACTTTGTGGGCGACATAAAGGAGTATGCCGACCGCACGGCGAGGATAAAGGAGATACTGTTGCGTAATGGCTTCAGCATAGTGTACGACAAGGATGTCGACGAGCCGGTGAGCGATGGTTTTTTCTTTACCATAGGATACAAGGATATGGATGGTGGGGAACTGCTCAGGGAACTGCTCTATTATGGCATAAGCGGCATCGACCTTGCTACAACAGGAGGAAAACGAAAGGGCATAAGAGCCTGCTCCTCAAATATAAGACCACACCATTATGCGATGCTTGAAGAGAGGCTTAGTGAATTCAATGAAAATCATTAATTTATAGATATGAAAAAACTACTGTATTTATTGCTTTGCCTGTTTACATTTGCAGGCTCTGCACAAGAGGTGTCAATCATTCCTCGTCCTGCTGAAATGCAGGTGAATGAGGGCGAGTTTGTTTTCAACGGGAAAGTAGTCTTGTGCTATCCCAAAATAAAGGATAGCGGCATTGATGCTGTTGTAGATAACTTTGTCGATGAGATGAAGAGTGCAACAGGTGTCAAGATTGCAAAGGACAGGCTTAAGAACGCGAAGATGTACGGCTTCGATGTACTCAAGAGCTGCAAGAAAGGCGATGCGCATATCGTGCTCTCTATTGACGGTTCTATGGGAGAAGAGGCTTATAAGCTCTCAGTTGCTCCGAAAAGAATAGACATTGCAGCGGCAACACCTGCCGGTTTCTTCTATGCGTTCCAGACACTCAAACAGCTTATGCCTCGTAATGTTATGGCTGGAGTTCGTGATGATAGTGTTAAGGAGTGGAGTGTGCCGGCTGTATTCATTGAGGATGAACCGCGTTTCGGCTGGCGTGGATTTATGCTCGACGAAGGCCGTCACTTCTATGGCAAGGAGGAGATAAAGAAGATTATCGATGTGATGGCGGCCTACAAGATGAACCGCTTTCACTGGCACTTGACCGAGGACCAGGGTTGGCGCATCGAGATAAAGAAATATCCGAAACTCACAGAGGTGGGTGCTTGGCGAGACAGCAAGGTGTGTGCGTGGGGCGATGTAAAGCCTGACGGACAGCGTTACGGCGGCTATTATACGCGCAAGGACATCAAGGAGGTTGTGGAGTACGCAAAAGAGCGTTTCATTGAGATTGTACCCGAGGTGGATATACCGGGACACTCACAGGCTGCAGTTGCTTCATACCCCGAGTTCCTCTCTTGCGACCCCGAGAACAAGCACGAGGTGTGGCTGTGGCAAGGCGTGTCGAGCGATGTAATCAATGTTGCCAATCCTAAGGCTGTGCAGTTCGCAAAGGATGTGATAGATGAACTGACGGAACTCTTTCCGTTCGGATATATACACCTTGGCGGCGATGAGTGCCCCACAGGCAAGTGGGAACGCAATGCAGAGTGCCAGGCATTGTTAAAGGAGATAGGCTCGACCAATTACCGCGACCTGCAGATACACTTCTATGAGCAGTTGAAAGAGCATATTGCGCAGAAACCGGCCGAAGAGCAGCGCAAGCTAATCTTCTGGAACGAGGTTTTGCACGGCAATACCGAGCCTCTTGGCGATGACATTACAATTATGGCGTGGATTGGTGCCGACGGTGCAGCCGTTGACGCTGCAAAGCGTGGTATGAATACAATCCTCAGTCCACAGATTCCATACTACATCAACCGTCGTCAGTCCAAACTGGAGACTGAGCCACGTTCGCAGGGCTATGGCGATGAGACTGTAGAACGTGTCTATAACTATAAGCCTATGAACAATGTTGCCGAGGAACTGCAATCCAAATACCTTGGTGTGCAGGCCAATTTCTGGACCGAATGGGTAGAGGAGGCATCGGTGGTACAGTATCTTATGTTGCCACGCCTGGCTGCCGTTGCCGAGGCCGGATGGACAGCGCAAGAGCTGCGGAATTATGACGATTTCCTTAACCGCTTGCAGGGCGAAGCGGAGTATTATCGCTTGAAAGGCGTTGATTACGGGAAGCACGTATTCAAGTAACACGTGTATGAATTTCTTTCATATTGCGACACCATATGGTGTCGCAATATTTTTTATTGTATTATAATGTGATGATTATATGATATTTGTGTTTTGTTTGTTAAATCTATTTGTTATATTGATTGGAGGGTTTTGTATGAAATAATCCTTACATCACCGGAAAACTCTGATTCTCTGTTTTTTTTTAATTCTTGCCTTACACGATATTTTTGTGCTTTCTTGTTATTATATATATAATAAAATTTTAAATTTTATTTGTATCTTTGCAGTCAAACTGCCCGAGAGGGCTTGTTTATCTTGAAAAACAGTTGCTTAATATGGATAAAATCAGAAATTTTTGCATCATCGCTCATATCGACCACGGCAAATCGACCTTGGCCGACCGTCTCTTGGAGACAACAAAGACAATCAATGTTACCGAGGGGCAGATGCTCGACAATATGGATCTTGAGAAGGAGCGTGGTATCACCATCAAGAGCCACGCTATCCAGATGGAGTATGTGTACAATGGCGAGAAATACATTCTCAACCTCATTGACACTCCGGGACACGTCGACTTCTCGTATGAGGTATCGCGTTCCATCGCGGCTTGCGAAGGAGCTCTGCTTGTAGTGGATGCCACACAAGGTGTTCAGGCGCAGACAATCTCAAACCTTTATATGGCAGTTGATCAGGGTTTGGAGATAATTCCTGTGATAAACAAATGTGATATGATAAACGCTATGCCGGAGGAGGTGAAGGATGAGATAATAGACCTCTTGGGCTGCGACCGTGAAGATATAATTGAGGCTTCGGGAAAGACCGGTATGGGTGTAGAAGAAATTCTTGAAGCCGTTGTGGAACGTATCCCTGCTCCCATCGGCGACGAAGAGGCTCCTTTGCAGGCATTGATATTCGATTCTGTTTTCAACTCCTTCCGTGGTATCATTGCATACTTCAAGATTACCAACGGTGTGCTCCGTAAGGGTGACAAGGTGAAGTTCTTCAATACCGGAAAAGAATACGATGCTGATGAAATCGGTGTGCTGAAGATGGAACTTTCGCCACGTCAGGAACTGCGTACAGGTGATGTCGGATATATCATTTCGGGTATAAAGACTTCGCGCGAGGTAAAGGTGGGAGATACCATTACCCACATAGCACGCCCTTGTTCGGCGGCTATCTCGGGATTCGAGGAGGTGAAGCCGATGGTCTTTGCCGGAGTATATCCGATAGAGGCCGAAGATTACGAGGACCTTCGCGCATCGCTCGAGAAACTTCAGCTCAACGATGCTTCGCTCACATTCACTCCCGAGTCGTCGGCTGCACTCGGCTTCGGTTTCCGTTGCGGATTCCTCGGTCTGCTGCATATGGAGATTGTGCAGGAACGTCTTGACCGCGAGTTCGATATGAGTGTGATTACAACTGTGCCCAACGTTTCGTATATGGTGTATGACAAGCAGGGCGAGGCAAAAGAGGTCCACAATCCCGGTGGCATGCCCGACCAGACACTCATCGACCACATCGAAGAGCCGTACATCAACGCAAGTATAATCACCCGTGCCGATTATATCGGTCCAATCATGACTCTATGTCTTTCAAAGCGAGGCGAGCTGCTAAAGCAGGAGTTTATTACAGGTAACCGTGTTGATATACGCTTCCTTTTGCCGCTCGGCGAAATCGTGATTGACTTCTATGACAAGCTAAAGAGTATATCAAAGGGTTATGCATCGTTTGACTATCATCCGGCAGGGTTCAGGACATCAAAGCTCATAAAGCTCGATATCCTTCTCAACGGCGAACCTGTCGATGCGCTATCTACTCTCACGCACGTTGACAATGCATATGGCCTGGGCCGTCAGATGTGCGAGAAGCTGCGCGACCTCATACCAAGACAGCAGTTCGATATAGCACTTCAGGCTGCTATCGGCACAAAAATCATCGCACGCGAGACAATCAAGCAGGTGCGCAAGGACGTTACCGCCAAATGTTACGGAGGTGACGTGTCGCGTAAGCGCAAGCTATTAGAGAAACAGAAGAAGGGTAAGAAGCGTATGAAGCAGATAGGTAACGTCGAGGTTCCGCAGAAGGCATTCCTCGCTGTACTGAAACTTGATTGATTCCGGAGCTTCTTGATAATTGAAAAAGATTTTGTTTGAAATATGGGTATATTCAGTTTTTTTACAAGAGAAAAGAAAGAGGTTCTTGATCAGGGCCTTTCAAAGACCAAGCAGAGTGTGTTCAGTAAGATTGCACGCGCTATTGCCGGCAAGAGCCAGATTGACGACGAAGTACTGGACAACCTCGAAGAGGTGCTTGTTACATCGGATGTCGGTGTCGAGACTACACTAAAGATTATTGAGCGTGTGCAACAGCGTGCGGCACGTGACAAGTTCATGAATACAAGTGAACTGAATAAGTTGCTTAAGGATGAGATTGCGCAGTTGCTAATGGAAAACAATACCGAGGATGGCGGTACATTCGACATTCCCACGACACCAGGCAACCCATACGTTATTATGGTTGTGGGTGTGAATGGTGTAGGGAAGACAACTACAATTGGAAAGCTCGCTCACCAGTATAAGAAAGCCGGGAAGAAGGTATATCTCGGTGCTGCAGATACCTTCCGTGCTGCAGCAGTTGAACAGCTTGTAGAGTGGGGACGCCGTGCCGATGTACCTGTAATCAAGCAGGGTATGGGCTCCGACCCGGCATCGGTGGCTTTCGACACACTCTCTTCGGCCGTTGCGAACAATGCCGATATCGTGATTATTGACACTGCCGGCCGTTTGCACAACAAGGTTGGCCTTATGAACGAGCTTACAAAGATAAAGAATGTGATGAAGAAGGTTGTACCTGGTGCACCGAATGATGTGATGCTGGTACTCGATGGCTCCACCGGACAGAATGCATTCGAGCAGGCAAAGCAGTTTACAAAGGCTACCGAGGTTACTTCGCTTGCCATAACAAAGCTCGACGGTACGGCAAAGGGCGGTGTGGTAATAGGTATAAGTGACCAGTTCAAGATACCTGTAAAATACATTGGTCTTGGAGAGGGTATTGACCATTTGCAGATTTTCAACCGTGAAGAGTTTGTAGATTCACTCTTTGGATAAACAATGAAGAAGGGACGCATAGATATCATAACAATGGGATGTTCAAAGAATCTTGTCGATTCGGAACATCTTATGAAACAGTTTGCCGAATGCGGCTATGAGGTGGTGCACGACAGCGATGAGCCTTGTGGTGAAATTGCTGTGATAAACACTTGCGGCTTTATCGGTGATGCAAAGCAGGAGTCGATAAATATGATTCTCGAGTTCTGCCAACGTAAGGAACAGGGCGACCTTAAACGGCTGTATGTCATGGGATGTCTCTCGGAACGTTACCTCACTGAACTGCGCGAGGAGATTACACAGGTCGATAAGTTCTACGGAAAGTTCAACTGGACTGCCCTTGTCGAAGAGTTGGGTAACAGTTATGCTCAGGAGTTTGCTAACGAGAGGGTACTTACCACTCCGGGGCACTATGCCTACCTTAAGATATCGGAGGGCTGCAACAGACACTGTGCATATTGTGCCATTCCTATAATTACAGGTCCGCACAGGTCGAGGCCAATGGAGGAGATTGTTGACGAGGTACGTTATCTTGTGTCGAAAGGTGTGAAGGAATTCCAGATAATTGCACAGGAACTTACATATTATGGTGTTGATCTTTACAAGAAACAGTCTATTGCTGAACTTGTAGAGAGAATATCGGATGTTCCGGGTGTTGAATGGATACGTCTGCATTATGCCTATCCTGCACATTTCCCATATGATCTTTTGCGGGTCATGCGTGAGAGGGATAATGTGTGCAAGTATCTTGATATTGCCCTTCAGCACGTTAGCACAAAGGTGCTTGAAAAAATGCAACGCCATGTTACAAAAGAGGATACTTATGCACTTGTGGAACGCATGAGAGAGGAAGTTCCCGGCATATGTCTGCGTACCACAATGATGGTAGGCTTCCCGGGCGAGGGTGAAAAGGAGTTCGAGGAGCTTTTAGAGTTTGTTAAATGGGCCAAGTTTGACCGTCTGGGGGCATTCGCCTATTGCGAAGAGGACGGGACATATGCGGCGGAGAACTATCGAGACAGCGTTTCAAAGAAGAAGAAGAACGAACGCCTCGACAGGCTTATGGAGGTGCAGCAAAGAATATCTTCCCGCCTGAACGATGCTAAAGTAGGCAATTGTTACAAAACAATAATCGATAGGGTTGAGGGTGACTATTATATCGGGAGAAGTGAATTTGACTCACCTGATGTAGATACGGAAATTCTTATTGCCAGAAAGGATGGGGAACTTGAAATAGGCTCGTTCTATAATGTACGTATTAATGATGCGTCTGAATTCGACCTTATGGGAACTGTGGTATAAAGGAATAAAGAATAGAAAGAATAAAGGATGAACAACAAGGAATTTATCACAAAATTGGCAAAAAGATGCAAACTCTCACCCGCAGAGGCTGCATCGAATGTCGAAGGTCTGGTAGCTGCGATAACCGAAGGCCTGAAGGAGAATGACCAGTTCAATATTTCTGGCTTCGGGGTTATTGAAGTGAAGATGCGTAAAGAACGTCTGTCGGTGAATCCCAAGACAGGACAGCGTTTTCTTGTTCCGCCCAAAGTAGTTCCTGCATTCCGCCCGAGCAATAAGTTAAAGGATAAATTTAACGGATAGGATAATAGTATATGGACGCAAAACTGAACCATTCCGATTTAAGTGCTCTTCTTGCAAAAGAACTGAACATATCCAATACAAAATCAGAACAGTTTACAAAGGCTTTCTTCGATCTGATTATTGAAGGTTTGGCTACTGATGGTATCGTGAAGATAAACGGACTCGGAACATTCAAAGTTACAGATGTGGCAAGCCGTGGCAGCGTAGATGTGAATACCGGTGCCAAAATTGAAATCAAAGGACACAAGAAGCTCTCCTTTGTACCTGCCGAATCGTTGAAAGATGAGGTGAACAGACCTTTTGCAATGTTTGAGCCTGTGGAGGTGGACGATACATATCAGGACGAAGAACCGGTGAACGAGGTCGTGGATGAAACGATAGTGTCAGTTGAACAGCCTTCTGTTCCTGTAGATGAAATAGAAGAAGAGATACCGGTAGAGGAAACTGTATTGCCAGTTGAACAGCCTTCTGTTCCTGTTGAGGAAATAGAGGAAGAGATGCCGGCAGAGGAAACTGTATTGCCGGTTGAACAGCCTTCTGTTCCTGTTGAGGAAATAGAGGAAGAGATGCCGGTAGAGGATACTGTATTGCCGGTTGAGCACTCTTCAGCTCCTGTTGAGGAAATAGAGGAAGAGATGCCGGTAGAGGAAACTGTATTGCCGGTTGAGCAGCCTTCGGTTCCCGTTGAGAAAGTGGAGGAAGAGGTGCCTGTCGAAGATAATGACATTGCTGATACAGTTCTTGCTGATGCTGCAACAGTTCCAACTCCAGAAAAAGTCGTAGTTGAATCGGCAGATGATATCAAGGAGCATACAAAAGAGACGAAGCCTGCAGAACCTGTAGCAGTCAAGGTTGCAAAAAATCAGCCAATAGAAGAAAAACCTAAGGAAAAAGGTGGCAAGAAGTGGCTTGTCATTGTTGTACTCTTCATAGCTGTAGTATTAATAATAGGTAACAGGCTTATATCCGGTGATACCGGACAGGTATCTGATCAAGCATCTTCCGCCGAAGTGAATGCCGTCTCTTCTGACAATCGCTCTGCAAACGAAACAAAGACACCGGAAACTGTTGATGTGCAGGAGGAGATTGTTCCAGAGGTAATCGAAGAGGTCTATACTTTTGAAATGGTTGATGAATTGGCCAGCAGGAATGTAAGAAGCATTACGGTCGCTGATACGTTGCATTATGTTTCTGCAGGTGAATGGCATGTACATAAGGTTGCCGAAGATGAGACTCTTGTAAAAATTGCGAACAAGTATTATGGCGACAAGAGATTATGGCCATATCTGGCAAAATATAACAACCTTGCAAACCCTAATGGCTTGAGCAAGAATATGGAAATCGTTGTTCCAATGCTTAAGGCAAGGAGGCAATAAAGAGATTTCATGAGTTAAACAAGTTTAAAAGCAACATCGCTTAAATCTCTTTTGTGAAAATTAACACGGTAGCTGACATTATTACCGTACTTTTGGACACAAACAAAACAAATAGTTACTAAAATATAATTATGGATGCAAGAATTGATATTCGCGAACTGAATGAATTGATTGAGAAGCATAGTGGTTTTGTGACCAATCTGCAGGCTGGCATGAACCAAGTTATAGTAGGGCAGAAGCATCTTGTGGAGTCGTTGCTCATAGGTCTGCTGGCCGATGGCCATATACTTCTCGAAGGTCTTCCCGGTTTGGCAAAGACCTTGGCAATAAAGACTTTGTCGGAACTTATCGATGCAGACTTCAGCCGTATTCAGTTTACACCAGACTTGTTGCCTGCCGACGTTGTGGGTACAATGGTATATAGCCAGAAGAGTGAAGAGTTCAAGGTTAAACGCGGTCCTATATTTGCTAATTTTGTACTAGCCGATGAGATTAACCGTGCACCGGCAAAGGTGCAGAGTGCATTGCTCGAGGCCATGCAGGAGCGCCAGGTTACAATAGGTAAGGAGACATTCGAAATGCCTCAGCCTTTCCTTGTACTTGCGACACAGAACCCGATAGAACAGGAGGGTACATATCCGTTGCCCGAAGCGCAGGTCGATCGTTTCATGCTCAAGGTGGTTATCGGCTATCCCGAACTGAGCGAAGAGAAGAGAATCATACGCCAGAACATTACAGGCGAGAAGATAAAGACACGTCCTGTTCTCTCGCCAAGAGAGATAGTAGAGGCTCGCAGGGTGGTACATATGGTATATGTTGACGAGAAAATCGAGCAGTATATTGCCGATATCGTCTTTGCAACACGTTACCCCGACAAGTACGGACTTGCTGAACTGAAAGGTATGATATCGTTCGGTGCTTCGCCCCGTGCTTCAATAAATCTTGCACTGGCAGCCCGTGCATATGCGTTCATCAAGCGCAGAGGTTATGTTATCCCCGAGGATGTGCGTGCAATAGCACACGATGTCCTCCGCCATCGTATCGGACTCAGCTATGAGGCCGAGGCATCGAACCTCTCGTCGGATGAGATTGTAAGCTTGATACTTAACAGCGTTGAAGTACCCTAATCCTTAAGTATGGAGACAAACGAGCTATTGAAGAAGGTCCGGAAGATAGAGATAAAGACACGTGGCTTGTCGCACAATATCTTTGCAGGACAGTATCATTCTGCGTTCAAAGGGCGTGGTATGTCCTTCAGTGAGGTGAGGGAATACCAGTATGGCGATGATGTGCGCGATATTGACTGGAATGTTACGGCACGTTTCAACAAACCTTATGTAAAGGTGTTTGAAGAGGAACGTGAACTTACGGTTATGCTCATTGTCGACCTTTCGGACAGCCTTGATTTCGGTACGGTGAACCAGACTAAACGTGAGATGCTTACCGAGATTGCAGCAACGATTGCATTCGCTGCAATACAGAACAATGACAAGATAGGAGTGATATTCTTTACCGACAAAGTCGAGAAATTCATTCCTCCTAAAAAGGGACGTAGGCATATACTTTATATAATAAGGGAACTGCTCTGCTTTGAGCCCGAAAGTCGCAAGACAAATATTGGTGTATCTCTCGAATTCCTGACAAATGCATTGAAAAAGAGATGTACGGCATTCCTGCTCAGTGATTTTATTGACAACAACGATTACAGTAACGCAATGACCATTGCCAACAGGAAACATGACCTTGTTGCTGTGCAGGTGTATGATCGTCGTCTGGTTGAGTTGCCATCTGTAGGCTTGCTGAAGGTGCGTGATGCCGAGAGTGATGAAGAGATGTACATAGATACCTCTTCCAATAAAGTCAAGGCTGCGATGCGTGACTGGTGGAGAGGGCGTTCCGACTCTCTGAACACATTATGGAAAAAATGTGGTGTGGATTCAGTATCTGTCAGGACAGATCAGGATTATGTGAAGGCTCTGATGATGTTGTTTGCAAAGAGGAACTGATAACAGCGGCATATAAGTGATTAGCCCGATAAATGATGAAAAAGAGAATTTTATACATAGCTGCACTTCTGTTCACACTGTCGTCGCTTGATGCCGGTGCACAGCATGTTGTGATGAATGCCACTATAGATACAATACAGATGCGTATCGGTGAGCAGACAAGGATAAAACTTGAACTGAGTGTCGATTCCGGTTATGGTACTCCGGAATTCACAACAGACAACATGCCAGGCAAGATAGAGGTGCTGGAGACGAAGAACGATGTAAGGCAACTGAATCAGGGCAAGCGTAAGTTGTACTCAAATGAGTATCTTATAACTTGCTTTGACAGTGCCACATATGTTATCCCTCCTTTTAAGGCTGTGCTGGATACTACCGAGTATCTTTCCAATGGACTGGTACTTGCTGTATATTCTGTACCGGTTGATACGGCAAACATAAACAATATCGCTCCGCCAAAGGATGTGTGGGGGCAGAAGTTGTCGTGGGATGAACTGCGTGATGTGGTATATCTTACGTTCCTTGTGCTGTTCTCATTAGCCCTTTTGGTATGGATTATAGTGAGACTTGTAAAGAATAAACCGATTATACGTATTGTTAAGATAAAACCTCGTTTGCCGTCTCATGTAAATGCCATGAACAGGATTGAGGAGATCAAACGTGACAATTCATGGAGGGTCGATGGTGATGACAAGAGATATTATACTGCGCTTACCGATGTGCTTCGCGAATATATGTGTGAGCGTTTCGGATTCAATGCTACAGAGATGACGACGCCCGAGATAATTGCTCATCTTCAGGTTGTTGCCGACAAGGATAGTATCAATGAACTGCAGGATCTTCTGATCATGGCCGATCTTGTGAAGTTTGCCAAAATGAAGCCGGCGATGAATGAGAACGACAGGAATCTGATCTGTGCAATCGGGTTTATAGAGAAGACAAAGGATATTGAAGAAGAGAAGAGACCCCAACCTACAGAGAAGAGAATTGTGAGCAAGCGTACTGTCCGGCAGAAATGGATTCTTATTGCTTCGGTGATAGGACTATCGCTCCTGTTTATATCTGTTGTCATACTACTGGTCTTTGATTTGAGCAATCTTCTCGGATAAAAATATAAAAGTTAAGGAACTATGTTTTTTTCAAGAATATTATTTCTTCTGCTTTTCATACCTCTGATAGCATATCTTATATGGTATTTCGTTCAGGGGCGTAAAGTGAAGCCTTCAATGAAGCTCTCTACAACATCGCCTTTCGGCAAGAATTGCAGGAGTTACAAGAATTATCTTATACATGCACCCATACTGCTTCGTACGGTAGCAATATCTATGGCTATATTGGTTCTGGCGCGTCCCGTCTCAACCGACAGCCAAACAGAAAAGAATGTTGAGGGTATTGATATAATGCTGGCAATGGATATCTCTACCAGTATGCTTGCAATGGACTTGAAGCCTAACCGTATTGAGGCTGCCAAGAATGTTGCTTCAGACTTTGTGAATATGCGCCAGAACGACAATGTAGGTATAACGGTTTTTGCAGGCGAGAGCTTTACACAATGCCCCTTGACAATAGATCATGCAACTACATTGAATCTACTCAATTCAATAAGCTGCGATCTTGCCCTCGAAGGTGTGATAGATGACGGTACTGCCATAGGTACCGGATTGGCAAACAGTATCTCAAGACTCAAGGACAGCAAGGCAAAGTCCAAGGTGGTGATACTGTTGACCGACGGTGTAAACAACATGGGACAGATTACACCGCTTGCGGCAGCAGACATTGCAAAGAAATTCAATGTAAGGATTTATACAATAGGTGTCGGAACCAATGCAGCGACTGCTCCATTCCCTATAAACGGTTATCAGATCAATGTTCCGGTAGAGATAGATGAAGCGACATTGAGGGAGATTGCTGAAATTACAGGCGGTAAGTATTATCGTGCAACTGATGAGAAAAGCCTTGCAGAGATATACAAGGAGATTGATGAACTTGAGCGTACTAAACTTCACGTCAGGGAGTACAAGAATTATGAGGAGGAATTCGAGCCTTTTGCATTTGTAGCATTGGCTGCTCTGCTGCTTGAATTTATCTTGAGTAGTACCATTTTGAGGAGGATACCATAAACAGTTACAGAAATGAAATTTGCTAATCCCGAATATTTATATCTGCTTGCAATATTGCCTGTCATGATTCTGCTATACCTCTATTCGAGAAATAGCCGTAAGAGGAGTATTGCAAAATATGGCGACCCGGAACTGGTTGAACGCCTTATTCCCAAGAATGCAAAGCTGCGTTCAAAATTCAATTTCTGGGCAGTCATTGTAGCTACAGCTCTAATAATTGTTGCATTGGCCCGTCCACGTTATGGTGTGGGCAAGGAGACTATAACAACTATGGGAGTGGAGACTGTAATTGCTCTTGATATTTCAAATTCAATGCTTTCCGACGACGAATCGGGCTCGCGGGCTACATTGAAGACAACACGTCTCGACAAAGCAAAGGCTCTTGTCCGTCGTCTGATAAAGCAACTTGAAGGAAACAAGGTGGCAATGATTGTCTTTGCCGGAGATTCATATGTGCAGATGCCAATCTCTGAAGATAATATATCGGCTGAAACATTCCTTTCAAGCATTACCCCGGATCTCATAGAGAAACAGGGTACCGACATCGCAGGCGCGTTGAGACTTGCAATGAAGAGCTTTACTCCGAATAGCAACATCGGTAAGGCCATATTGCTGATAACTGACGGTGAGGATCATGAAGGCGGTGCCGAAGAGGCTGCAGCACTGGCAGCCGAGAATGGAATAAACATTTTTGTGCTCGGTATAGGAAGTGAAAGCGGTGGCAGAATTCCAATGGGCAATGACTTCATAAGAGATACTGATGGCAGCGTTGTCATTACCAAACTGAACGAGGAGATGGCAAAGAACATTGCTCTCGCCGGTAAAGGTACTTATGTGAGAGCCGATAATGCGGGAAGTGCACAGGATGTGCTGTTCGCCGAATTTGACAAACTGGCAAAAGAGGAAGTAAAGAAAGACGTATATACGCGTTATAATGAGGTCTTTACAATAATAATGGTTGTAGCGTTTGCAATGCTCTTCTTTGATCTCATTGCAAAGATGATTATAGACCTTGCAGGACGTAAGAAATAAACAGGGAGATATCGTTATGAATAATATAAGACGTAAATACATATTTATAGTATTACTGGTAGTTGCAACATCATTTGCACTGTTTTCGTCAGTGGCACTTATATTCAACGGCTCTCCTTTGACAAAGAGCTATAACGAACATATCATAAGCGGCAATACAATGTATAGCGATAGTCTGTATGATGGAGCTATTGAACATTATCTTTATGCGTTGGATATTGATTCTGTGAAGAGTATAGGTAATTTCAATAGTGCAACCAATCTTTTGATGAAAGTATATAGCGATGCCAGGTCAAAAGGAAGTGTAAGTAAAGAATTCGTCACGAACTCCAACAGAATGTTCAATACAGCATACAAGAATGAGACTGACAAGAATAAGAAATCCGAGGTGATGCATAATCTTGGTCTTCTTCATCATATAACAGACTCTTTGGAGCAGGCTGAAGAGGCATACAAGGAGTCATTGCGTGGCAACCCATATGATGAAGGAACACGCTATAATCTTGCTGTAGTGCAATATCTTTTGAAGAAACAGCAGGATCAGCAGAACCAGGACCAGCAGGATCAGCAGAACCAGAACCAGCAGGACCAGCAGAACCAGGATCAGCAGAACCAGGACCAGCAGGACCAGCAGGATCAGCAGAACCAGGACCAGCAGGACCAGCAGAACCAGGACGAGCAGGATCAGCAGAACCAGGACCAGCAGAATCAGCAGAACCAGCAGAATCAGGACCAGCAGGATCAGCAGAATCAGGATCAGCAGAACCAGGATCAGCAGAACCAGAAGAATCAGAATGTCTCTGCAGTGCCAAATGAAGAGGAAATGCGTTCTAAAGAGGAGGCTGAGCGCATATTGGATGCAGTGACTATTGATGAAAAAGGGGTCATTGAGAAGGTGAATAAGGATAAAAAGAAAACCGGCAAGAAAGACCTGCTTAAGAATTGGTAAACTATAATTTATTGAGTAGAAAAAAGTTAAAATATAATAGTTGATGAAAAAGAGTATAGCAACACTATTCCTGTTGTTAATTGCAACAATGACGGTCTTTGCCGACAGTGTGAAGTTTACGGCAAATGCTCCAAAGTCGGTAGTAGTGAATCAGCAGTTCCGTCTTACATATACAGTGAACAGTAGTGAGGTGACTGAACCCACAATACCTGATATAGATGGTTTTACAATACTTGTAGGACCTTCGAGGTCGTCACAGACATCTATGCAGAGTATCAATGGCCGTGTAACCTATTCATCATCCGTGACATTCACATATATATTGATGGCAAACGCGGAGGGCGATTTCACTTTACCGGCTGCAACTATTAACGTCAATGGTGAAAAAATTACATCCAATAGTGTGAAAATAAAGGTCTTGCCAAATGACGGTTCTTCAAACACTGCAGTATCGCAGCCAACGCGAAGCGGCAGACCCGACAGGCAGAGCGCATCAACCGGAATAGACAATGAAGATCTCTTTGTCGTTGCTACACTGAACAAGACCAATGTATATAAACAGGAGGCAGTTCTTCTTACATATAAGGTGTACAGTAAGGTAAATCTCATAGACCTTGACAACCCTATGCCCGACCTTAAGAAGTTCCATACCCAGGAAGTTGAATTGCCACAGGAGAGACAGTTTGAACTTGAACATTATAATGGACAGAATTACCATGCTATGACATGGAGGCAGTTTGTACTCTTTCCACAGGAAAGCGGAAGCATAGAGATTCCTCCTCTCACCTTTGAAGGTTTAGTGGCAGTACAGACACAGAGCAGTTTTGATCCCTTTGAGATGATGTTCAATGGTGGTCCGTCGTATGTAGAGGTGAAAAGAAAGCTCAAGACAAACAAACTTGTATTGAATGTGAAGGATCTCCCTGTTGACAAGACCGGAAATTTCTCGGGTGCTGTAGGAAACTTTGAGATAAGCGCGTCTTTGAATAGACAGGAATTCAAGACAAACGAGGAGTTTTCATTGACAATAAAAGTCAAAGGTACAGGAAATATGAAACTGATGGGAAATCCAAGGATTGACTTCCCTTCAGATTTTTATGTGTTCGACCCGGTTATAAATAATGAACTGAAGTTAAGGAGCAGCGGCTTTACTGGTGAATGGGTTTATGAATATGTCATTACTCCGAAAGTTAGCGGCGAACATGTTGTGCCATCAGCACAATTGACATACTTCGACACTTCGTCGGGCTCTTATAAAACGATTAGTACACAACCAATTACCATTGATGTTGTAAAAGGGAAGGAAGGCGCGGTCACAGCAAACGGTACATATGTAGCAAAAGAGAGGGGCGAACTGCTTTCCGATGATATACGTCACATATCCATGGGGCCCGAGAGGGAAGGCGACCGCGGTGATTTCTATGCATCGTCGTTCTATTATATACTATACTTGATAGCACTGTTGCTATTTGCCTTTTGTATAGTAATATGGCGTAAGATGATTGCCGACAATGCAGACACTATACTGGTACGTACAAAGAAAGCCAACAAGATTGCAGTGGGTAGGTTAAAGATTGCAAAGAAACAGATGGTTCTCGGTAATGCCAATGGTTTCTACGATGAAATTCTCAAGGCTCTTTGGGGTTATATGGGAGATAAACTGAGTATCCCTGTTTCACAGCTTACAAAAGAGAATATATCATACGCACTTATTGAGAGGAACGTTGATGAGGATATAGTGACTGAGGTGAACGGCTTGCTCAATGAATGCGAGTTTGCACGTTATGCTCCCGGTGACAAGGTTGCTACTATGGACAAGGTCTATAAGCAGTCTATAGATGTGATAAGCAGGATGGAAAATAGAATCAAGAAATAATTGATTGGATATGAAAAGGATTATATACATACTATTGTTTATAGTGTTCCCGTTGTCGGCTTCTGCAACTGTGGATGTCAATAGGCCGGATGTTGCTTTGAGTAAGGATTCTGCCGACAAGGCATATTCCGAAGAGAGATATACAGATGCCATTGCCATATATGAGGGGCTCATACAAAAAAACGGTGGCTCGTTAGACCTGCACTATAATTTGGGAAATGCCTATTATCGTGACAAAGAGATTGGCAAAGCAATCCTGAACTATGAAAGGGCATTGAAATTTGATCCTACTGATGATAATGCCAAGTTCAACCTTGAAGTTGCCATCAAGATGATTAAGGATGAACTCCCGGAGTCTGAAGAGGTCTTCTTTTTAAGTTGGTTCGATTCGCTTGTCAATATATTTGGAATCACAGCATGGTCAGTGATAGGCCTTTTGGCATTCATGGCAATGTTGGGAGCAATTCTGCTTTATATCTTCAAATCCGGTTCCTTACGTAAGGTTGCCTTATATGTCTCTATTTTTTCTTTTGTACTTGCATTGATTGCAAACTTGTCGGCACTTTCTTTGTACAATACAGCCAACGATGACACAAAGGCAATTGTACTGAAGGAGGAACTGGTGCTTAGAAGTTCTCCCGACCTTTCCGGTACAGAATTGCTGAAAGTGCACGAAGGACGTAAAGTGAAGATTCTTGACAGTCCTGTCAAGGACTGGGTGGAGATAGAGGTTGATAACGGAAAACTCATTGTCGGTTGGGTGCCTTTTGATGCTATTGAGAGAATCTGACACTCCTAAGCAAACCCTTTGCTTTTGGAATAGTAATATATTATAGAAATCCGCTCGTTACTATGGATATAAGCACAATATCGGACATTGACAAGTATCTGCTGTTGTCATTGAATGGCAGTGAGTCTCTTTTCTGGGATGGATGCATGAAGGTATATACCTCCATGCTCATATGGTTGCCGCTTGCTTTGATGTTGGTATATGTACTTGTCAAGAACAACAACATGAAGGATTTCCTTCTTCTGTTGCTTATGGTTGTTGCTGTTGTGGGACTTACTGATATAATATCATCGGGAATATGCAAGCCCTCTTTTGAACGGTGGCGACCTACACGTGATCCGGTACTCATGTATATGATTGATATTGTCAGCGGTACACGAGGCAAGGATTTCGGCTTTACATCGAGTCATGCTGCAAACTCATTCGGAATAGCGATGTTTGTAATACTGCTTATAAAGAACAGAATTCTTACTATATCGCTTCTTCTTTGGGCATCCATGAATGCATTTACCAGAATATATCTTGGAGTGCATTATCCTGGCGATATTGTGGCAGGAACGATAATAGGAGTAACGGTAGGGGTTCTTATGTATGCCTTGTACCGTTTTATAAAAAAACGGCAGGGGAGGGGCAATACCAGGGATTGGATCTCGGAGAAATACACCAAGAGCGGATATCTTATATCCGACGTATATCTGCTTCTGCTTACCATGTATGCGACATTTGCGCTTATACCGGTAATTTCGTTCTTAACATTTGCGGTGTAAGCATTTGTTCAAGGCATGAAGCGACAACCGTGTGTAAGAAATTGTTTCAATAAGATTCCTCTATTTCCCGGTTTCAGTCATACATATCTATGAATTCATAGCTGTTGCCTACAATCGAAAGGTAACGCATGAATTCCTCTCGGGAAATCACGACAGTTGCATGGTTGTCGTTAGGGTGAAAACTCAGTGAGGTCTCCTTTTGGAGATTCTGGTCCAGAAACAGGTGGACATGATTCTCCGTATCGTTTATAAGGCCGAATGGCGATACTGAGCCTGGCGTAAGTCCAAGGTACCTTTCCATTCTCTGTGGCGACGCAAAGGAGATCTTGCCTTGATGAAGTCTTTTTTCGAGCTCATGGATATCAAGGTCCTGTTCACAGTCAAGCACTACCAGATAGTGGCGGTTTCCCTTATGGTTGCGGAAAAAAAGATTCTTGCAATGCTTTGAGCCGTCCTTCTGCCAATATTGGCGTGCAATCTCAATAGTAGGTGCCTCAGGATGGGTATAATGTGTATATTCAAGGTTGTTTGCCTTAAGGTATGAAAGAACCTTTTCAATCTTCTCGTTGTCCATGGTTATAACAGTTCTTCAATATCCTTGCATAGTTGTTCAACATTCTCCTCTTTTGTAGCCCAACTGGTACAGAAACGTACAACATCCCTTCCTTCATCATATTTACACCATAATTCAGGAACATACTTCTCCATAAGAATCCTTTGCTGTTCCTTTGTGAGTATCGGGAACTGCATGTTCGTTTGAGACTGAATCCACATGGGGATACCTTTTCCCCCGAATGCTGCGCTTATTTTTTTTGCAAGAGAGTTCGCTTGACGTGCAAGTCTGAAATAAAGACAATCGTCACCTCCTTTAAGCAACTGTTCAAACTGAATTCCCAGCAGCCGCCCTTTGGCGAGCATTCCGCCATGTTGCTTTATAGCATAGCGGAAGCTGCGAAGCAGTTCCTCGCCTTTGAAAACTACAGCTTCACCGAAGAGTGCTCCAACTTTTGTGCCTCCAATGTAAAATACATCGCACATAGATGCAAGGTCGGCAAGCGTAAAGTCACACCCTTCGCTCATAAGTCCATAGCCAAGACGGGCTCCGTCAACGAAAAGGTGCATGCCGTGTGAATGACAGAAATCCGAAATCGATGTCAACTCGCTTTTGCTGTATATGAGGCCGTTTTCGGCAGGGCATGACAGATATACCATTCCCGGCTGTACAGTGTGTTCGTGCGAGTGGTCGTTCCAATGGTTGTTGTAACACTCCTTAATCTGCTCAAGCGATAGTCGCCCGTCTGCCGAGGGTAGGGCAATGACCTTATGGCCAGTTGCCTCCGGAGCACCGGTCTCATGTACATTTATATGTCCGCTTTCGGCCGAGATTACACCCTGATAGCAGTGGAGCAATGCGTCGATGACAGTTACATTAGCCTGTGTTCCTCCGATAAGGAATTCTACACCCAACGAGACATCCTTGCAGTGTTCTCTAATAATGTTTCGCGCACGCTCACAATACTCGTCGCAACCATACCCGATATGTTGCTCAAGATTACTCATTACAAGAGCATCGAGGATTGAAGGATGTGCCCCTTCGATATAGTCAGAATCGAATCTTATCATGTTTGATCAGTATCTCATTTTTGTATTCTCTGCGAATATAAATATAAATCTTCATTTTGTAAACCATTTCTTGTGTCTTAATGTGTGTGTACTGCAATAAATAGATGTCATTGCTCCTCTTTAATCCCCTTTTTGGGTGTGTATAAGTTAAAATAAGTTAAATATTGCCCCGTTCGTGTGAAAAAACGTGCCTCTATTGTATATATTAATGAAGTCTATTTAATTTTTAGAGTAATTTATGGAAAACGAAAGAACTTATTTACTTGCCGACAACAATCGTTATAGATTTGGTTTATTCAGTTCAATAATAGGGGGGGCAAAATTCCGTTCGATAGAATGGTCCGATGGGAAACTTTCCTCTCTGGATTATAATGGAATGACATTTGTACAGCGATGCCCATTTACGGGACGCTACCTTTGGCACGATGAATACAAAAGTACGTTTGGTGACAATAAAGGGTTTTTCTCTGTACGGAAACTTACATTCAATGAACTTTACGATGCATTCAGACAGTTTGAGGAAGAGAAGAACATTTCGGATAACAATAGGCTGGCCTTGCTTTGGGAAGCTATCCACTCTTATAACGATACATACTGGCGAAGTTGTAAGGACGAAAAACCGTCGCAAAAGGAGTTCATTAGGTTTGTTGACCTTGTGCTGGAAATGCAGAAGTATCCCAACAATGATGTCCCTTTGAGTATCAAGGCCGATCTCTATCGTGAAATAGGTCTCTTTCCCAAAGTGCTCTCTCTATATGACAAATATTACTATGATATATCAGGTGAAGAAAAGGAGATCTTTGATGAGGTCGTTTACCTTGCATCAAAGGGTGTCTGCTCGCCATTTGTAATAGAGGACATTCCGCATTATGCAGATGGATTAAGAAGACGGAATAGAACCTGTGTGGCACGTTTTTATGTATCTGAATAGTAGTTTTTCTTGTGTTGTAGATAATATAATAGGTAATGTAATCATTGACTGCTTTAAGCAGAAAGGCTGGATTTTTCCAGCCTTTTGTCATTGCAAACTATTCTTAGAATGCTACACCCAGTCTTACACCGAAGTTGTTCAGTCCACTCTGTGAATATGTCATCACATCGCACTTGTTCGTAGCATAACTGTAATAGAGTGCCATATGGAATCCTATGCTGTTGGCCCATGGATACCAGTTGAAACCGACTTCCGGTGACATGTAGAATCCCCATCGGTCCTGGTCGCTCATGAAAATGTAATAGTAGTCGTTGAATTCAGAATAACAGGCTCCCAACTTCAATCCGGCATAAGGCTGGAAATCGGCCTCTATGAATCTGTAACGTGCAAGTACACCAAAGGGAAGGGTGAACATCTGGTGCTGCTGGTCGGTGTTTACCGATAGGGTGTTGCTGAGTTCTATTGTTCTTCGCGAGAAATATTCATTGTTGGTGTGGAAATTTATGAATGCGCCTACTGCAATATCGCGGGTTATATAATAGCCACCTTCGAAGTTCATACCCCAACCGCTCGCTACATTCGAGAAGTTGTTTCCGAGAGGGACATTGAACTGCCAATCAATGTTGTAATAGCTGTCAAGCGATATCTGTGCATTACCCTTGGACGGGGATGCCACGGCGGCTATGAACAGTGCCGCAAAAATGAATCTTTGAATACTTTTCATAACTTCATACTTTAAAAATGGAACTATTTCATCAGATAAGGCGACTGCTTAAAAGCCTGGTTGATAGCCTCTATCGTACGCGAAAGGCTTAGGTTGTTGCCGTTCAACAGCCCGCAGATATAGGAATTCCACACTACGGTCAACTTGTCGTTTTGTGGAGTAGGGGAATTGGTGTCAACAAGTTCTCCGATAATCGATCCCGTGCTATAGCTGTAGGTGAAGCTGTATGGATAGTACCATCCCCAACCTCCCCAGTCCCAATAACCCGGGTAACTGTTCCACCAAGGACCAGGTCCTAACGATGTGAAATAATAGGTGTTGCTTACATAGCTGAGCTGAAGAATTATGTCGGCATCTTCACTCTCTTCGACAGGTAAATACCCGGCACTTTCGAGCTCAACTTTATAAGCATTGACAATCTTTTGCGAGTTTGCATTGTTCCAGTAAGCTGCCTTTTCCTCGTTTCCAATGATGAGTATGCTGTCTATGACATGAAACGTGCTGAATTCCTTGAAGTCAGTACCGATGTCATAATTCGTGTAAACAAGATAGTTGTTATCAAGCCTGTCCGTGTCGGGATCTTTCTGGCACGAAACAAACAACATCATCATTGCTGCAATTAATAGAAAACGTAGATTCTTCATACCTTAATATTTTAATATGTTCATTATTTCTTTATCGTCAATTTGTGGTTGGGGTTGTTGCTTGCCGGTTTTCCGTCCTTGTCCACCTTTACCAATGAACTGTCTTCGGTCATGAGAAAATTCATTGTAGGGATGTTGTTGGCCGAAACCAGTTCTATGAATGTGGCTGTACTGTCGTTACCTGAGCCTAGAATTATGAGTGCATCGCCATTGTCGCTCTGCGTTGCAAGCCCTTCATCCACATAGTCGGTAGTCACGGTATATGTGCCGTCACTATTCAGATTTACGGTACTTATTGCAAGCAATACATTGGCAACGGCATTACCGTTCATTGGTGACTCGCCTTCGAAGACGAAGGTCTGTACATCGCTCAGTGTGGAATCGTTCATTGCCGATAGGCTGTCACTCTCGATAACTACACATTCCTGCCCACATCCACCGCATGATTCGCAGGAGATGAAAAGCATTGTCGCAGCCGAGGCTGCCAGTAAAACAATTTTTTTCATTACGATCTATTTTTGGTTATTCAGCAATAACAACACCAATGGGTCTCTTTATGTTCTCGTGTATTTGAAGTTTTCCTTTTCATGGTGCAGTACCAATGATATCGGACATCGTTTCTGCATGTCTAAGCTCTATATTATAACAAAAAACGGAATCCAATACTTTCAGTTCCCTATTTTTTACTATCTTCGCACACATGTACTATGAAAACTTAATGCAATTGTTATGAAACGTGACAGACATATTTTTCAATTGATAGAGACTGAGTATCGTCGTCAGCTCAAAGGTATTGAACTTATTGCATCGGAGAATTTCGTAAGTGACGAAGTTATGCATGCGATGGGTTCTGTGTTGACAAACAAATACGCCGAGGGATACCCGGGAAAACGCTATTACGGAGGCTGTGAGGTTGTTGACATCGTTGAGGAGATAGCCCGTGAAAGACTGAAGGAGCTCTACGATGCAGAGTGGGTCAATGTTCAGCCACATTCAGGTGCGCAGGCTAATGCTGCCGTATTCCTTGCCGTTCTGAACCCCGGTGACAAGTTCATGGGACTTAATCTCGCGCATGGCGGTCATCTCTCGCACGGCTCGGCAGTAAATACATCGGGTCTCATATACACTCCTTGTGAGTATAATCTGAATGCCGATACCGGCCGTGTCGATTATGACCAGATGGAAGAGGTCGCACTGCGCGAAAGGCCAAAGATGATTATCGGAGGAGGTTCTGCATATTCACGCGAGTGGGACTATAAACGCATGCGCGAGATTGCTGACAAGGTGGGTGCGATATTCATGGTGGATATGGCTCATCCGGCAGGCCTGATTGCAGCCGGGTTGCTTGACAATCCGGTCAAGTATGCGCATGTAGTGACATCTACTACTCACAAGACCTTGCGTGGACCACGTGGAGGCGTGATAATTCTCGGGAAAGATTTTCCCAATCCTTGGGGAAAGACCACACCTAAGGGTGAGGTCAAGATGATGTCTCAGCTGCTCGATTCCGCCGTGTTCCCCGGTATCCAGGGCGGTCCGCTTGAGCATGTGATTGCAGCCAAGGCAGTAGCTTTCGGTGAGGCTTTACAACCAGAATTCAAGGAGTATCAGGCGCAGGTGAAGCTGAATGCCGCAACATTAGCGAATGAACTCATGGAGCGTGGTTTCGGCATTGTGTCGGGCGGAACAGACAACCATTCGATGCTTGTGGATTTGCGTAGCAAGTATCCCGACCTTACAGGCAAGGTTGCTGAAAAGGCCCTTGTAGCAGCCGACATAACAGCAAACAAGAATATGGTTCCTTTCGATACTCGCAGCGCATTCCAGACATCGGGTATCCGTCTGGGTACTCCGGCTATTACTACCCGCGGTGTCAAGGAGGATATGATG
>JAFXHQ010000001.1 GCA_017536325.1 Bacteroidaceae bacterium | reverse complement strand
GCAGGATTTCGACTACTTGCAGGCTGCGGAGAACCTCCGTTTCATGACTACAAAGCAGAACGGTATCATTACAGAGCGTTGCATTTACGAGTCTCCATACGATGCTTTCACTAACTACATGAATATCCTGGGTGACTTCCTCGCACGTGTACGCGCGCAGTATCCCGATATGGATAACGAGGAACTCGGTGCTTTGCAGCAGGTAATCGACAACCAGGAGGTTGAGATTGTACAGCTTGAGGCTGAGGTTGAGCAGCTGAAGTCAAAGCTCGCTACAAAGGCCAAGAAGGCTACCAAGAAGGAAGAGCCTGCTGAGGAGCCTGTAGCAGAGGAGAAACCAAAGAGGAAATGCGGTAGAAAGCCAAAGGCTGAGTAATCGCATCACTCAATGATATTGGCAGAGACGGCACACGTGCCGTCTCTGCTCTTTTTCTATTATATGCTTTCCTTGCGGGATTTGGCTTCTTCGGTTTATGCATATATAAATAATAGAATCCATGCGCGTCAGAAGGCGCGCATGGATTCTATTATACTTTTAAATCAGCAGTTTCCTACTTGTTGAACTTGCTTGTCACGACCTCAATGGGTATCCGGTACTCTGTACCTCCACGCAAACGCATACTGCTTATGCTTATGTCGTGTACAATCTTTACTACATTGCCGTTGGAATCCTTGGTCGTTGATACAGGAATGAGCACGACCTTGTCCCAGTCGGGATGTTTTGCCTCCCATTCGCTTAGACTCAGCCCGCTTTTTATGTACTCATCGTAGCAGTTCTTGAACAGGTTGGCTATGTTGGTGAATGTGTACTCGTTAGTGCTGTTGTCGAAAGTGGTCAGGAACGAAGTCTTGCCGTCGGTAAGCTTGTTCTTCAGGAAGAAACTGTAGAGTTCGCTCTTCCTTATCATCAGCAGGTTGCTGTGTGCTTTTGTGGCAAAGCCGCTCTCCTCGTTGTAACGTGTGAATGACATCTTTGCGGAATTGATGTCATCACTGCCCTCAACAAGCTCTACGATAGGCAACTGCACCTCGGTAAAGAGCCCGGCCGGGGTCTTTATGTATGTGTGCTCCTTCTGATCGACAAGGGGCTTTAGGTCGTTGTTGTCGAACTTGTTTGCCTGCAATACCTCCTTGCCTGAGTAGAATGGGGCAGAGAGAGCCTGTATCGAGTCCTTCTCGCCACTGCTGCTGGCAATGTAACGCTTGAAACCGATATCAAGGCGTGTGCGGTATATCCTCAACACGGTTCCGTCACCGTGGGTGCACTTCACATATACTCCTTTGAAGACATCGTTGATGAATGCCTCGGAGTTCGCAAAGTGTGCCTTGCCTATGTTCTTGCCTTCTGCATCGGTCTCGTAGAACTTGCTGATGAACCTTTTGCCGATGCTGTTAGGCAACGTAATCTCTATGTGTCTTGTGTAGTCCTCGCTGTTGAGTATTGTGTCGTGATGATGAAAGTCGATGGCATTGAATGTCTTTGTTGCCAAAGGTGCTTTCTCTACATCGTAGAACTCTTCGGGGTTGAGGTTGGTGTAGTATGGTGTTCCCTCCTCAAGGGTATTGTCAAGCTCGTATATCTCGCAACGCATGGCGTTCAGCGAATCTCCGTAGTATTCGTTGAAATAGAGACGCAGTTTGGTATACGACGCGCTGTCGCCGATGACGCCCTCCTCGGGAAACTCAAAGTCCTTGGCGCAGCTGAACTGTGTGACAAAGCTGGATACGAATGTGGTGCCGCTCTCGCTGTCGGTGTACTGACCGAGATATACATCGCTTGAGCTGGCAAGAATCGAATCGTTTGCCATTATGGTCCTGCTGTTGGCGAACAGTGTGTCCGTCCTGGCTGTTATCTTGTCATTCTCGGGCACTACACTGCTGCCTATCGAGTCGGTGGTGTCATCGCACTGTGTGAAGACAAGCACTGTTGCCATG
>JAFXHQ010000079.1 GCA_017536325.1 Bacteroidaceae bacterium | reverse complement strand
TTTACGCTTAGTAAATTAACCCACTAAGTGGCTTTTCCTCCTCGTAGCTCGGCATAGAATACAAGCATTCTCTGCTCTCGCATTACAGCGTCGGTTGCGGTTTTGAAGCCTTCACAAGCCTTGAACTTTACTTTTTATTCATTTCCAGCATAAATAGGATGACATAGAGGTCATCCTATTTGTGTGTATTCTATCGTTTGCTGTTGAAGAACTCTTTCATGAGTCTTGATGACTCCTCGGCGCATACACCCGACATGACTTCGGTTTTCGGGTGAAGTACATCGGGCGCATATCTGTTGTAGCCTCTTTTGTCATCGGCGGCACCATATACCAGACGGCCCATCTGTGCCCATGCTATGGCTCCGGCACACATCGGGCAGGGCTCTACTGTAACGTAGAGGGTGCAATCGGTGAGGTACTTGCCGCCAATGGCCGATGCTGCGGCTGTTATTGCCTGCATCTCGGCATGTGCGGTGACATCGTTCAGCATTTCGGTGAGATTGTGTGCTCTGGCAACAACATGTCCTTTGCACACTATGACGGCTCCAATGGGTACTTCATCCTTGTCGAAGGCTTTGCGTGCTTCGGCAAGTGCCAGCTTCATATAGTCGGTATCGTTCATGGACTGTTTTCTTATCGGCGCATATCGTGTTCCCCAAACAATGTCGGGTAGTCTTCATCGAGGTTCTTGTATATGAATGACAGGAGTGTCTCGCGCATCCAGTTGCTCTTGTTGCTGATGCGGTACTTCTTCAGGTAGTCGTCGATTATCTTCATCTCCTCGTCGCTGACAAGGCACACTATGCGGGAGCGACGCACCGGTTGGGTGCGTGTTGTGGTCGCTTTTAGTGGTTTTTTCCTTTTTGTACTCATTGTAGTGTGCTCAACAGGTGCAAAAATAGTGTAACTTGTCACGAAATGCAAGTTTTCGTTTGCTTTTCCTTACATTAAGTGTTATCTTCGCTATATATAATCAGTTGTTTGCAGATATTATGGCAGAACATAATCTTCTTGGTAGAAAAGGCGAGATGCTTGCTTCGAGGTATCTGATGGACAAGGGGTTTGCAATACTTCATTATAACTGGCGTTCGGGTCATAAGGAGATTGATATAATTGCAAAAGAACGCGATACGTTGGTTTTTGTTGAGGTCAAGAGCCGCAGCAGCGAGCTGTACGGCAATGCCGAACAGGCTGTCGATGACAAGAAGATAAGGCTTCTCCTGTCAGCTGCACAGACATATATTCTCAAGTACGGGATTGACCTTAAATACCGGTTCGATATAATAACCGTGATAGGTGTGTGTGAACCATACAGGATAGAGCATATAAGGGATGCTTTTTATGCAACATGGTAATTATAAGCAGTTATGAATATTGAGGATGCACGTATATATTGCTTGAGCAAGGAGAATGCTACAGAGGATTTCCCTTTTGACGAGACGACGCTCGCATTCAGGGTCGAGAACAGGATCTTTGCAATATGCGACCTTGAGAATACAAAATGGTTCTGTGTGAAATGCGATGCCGATTATGCCATCGAATTGCGCGACAAGTATCCGCAGATTGTGCCTGCGTGGCATATGAACAAAAGGTATTGGAATCAATTGGATATTGCTGCTCTTGACGATACGCTCTTCTTCTCGTTGGTCGATCATTCGTATGAGGAGGTGCTGAAGAAACTCCCTAAGAAAATCCGCGTAAAATATGGATTATAGCATTACAATAAAGCATCTTGATGTAGTGGATTCCACTAACCGTTATCTGCGCGATGAGGCTGACAATCTGTGGGTGGGCGGCAAGGAAATTGTTGCTGTCATGGCACGGCATCAGACGGCAGGGCGTGGGCAACGCGGTAATGTCTGGCAGTCGCAGGGCGGTTATAATCTGTTGATGAGCATTCTTGTGCGCCCGGGAAATTCTCTTGAGGCAAAGAATCAATTTCTGCTTTCGCAAGCGGTGGCTGTCTCCGTTCATACGGCGATGAAATGCTATGGTATTGAAACAAGTCTCAAGTGGCCCAATGATATATATGTGGGTAACAGGAAACTGGCCGGTATTCTTGTAGAACTTGACTACTCCGGTGCTTTTGTAGAGCAGGCGATAATAGGAATTGGACTGAATGTGAACCAGACCGGGTTTTCGCCTATGGACAGAGTGCCTGTTTCAATAAAAATGCTGCTAGGGAAGGATATCCCGGTGGAGGATGTCATGCGTGATGTGCTTTGTAATTTCAACCACTATTATGCAGAGATGCGTTGGGGTGACAAGGATGCCATTGCCGCTGAATACAAGAAACTGTTGCTGGGATTTGGACAACAGTGTGAATATGCAGATTCGTGTGGCACTTTCATTGCGGTGATGGAGGATGTTGAACCGACGGGGCAACGGGTGCTCCGTCGTGAGGACGGGACATCTTCGCGCTATATGTTCAAGGAGGTAGAGATGCTTTTTCGATTATAGCTTCTCCTTGAGGAATGCTCCGGTGTATGAATCCTTGCAGGCTGCAATCTCCTCTGGTGTTCCGGCGGCAATGAGATTTCCGCCTCTTTCTCCGCCTTCAGGTCCAAGGTCGATAAGATAGTCGGCACACTTTATTATATCCATGTTGTGCTCGATTATTACAAGAGAGTGTCCGCGTTCCAACAGGCGACGGAACGATTTCAGCAATTTTTTTATGTCGTGGAAATGCAGTCCGGTAGTAGGTTCGTCAAATATGAACATGGTTGGTTGGCTGCTTTGCTGGCTAAGATAGTAGGCTAGTTTAACGCGCTGGTTCTCTCCACCGGACAGGGTTGATGACGATTGTCCCATCTTGATGTATGCAAGTCCTACATCCTGTAGTGGCTGCAGACTGTCGGCAATACGCTTCTGCCCATGTTCCTGGAAGAAGTTTATAGCATCACCTATTGTCATTTCCAGTATGTCGTGTATGTTCTTCCCATGGAAAGTCACTTCCAGAACTTCGTTCTTGAACCTCTTGCCGTGGCATGCTTCGCATTCGAGTTTAAGGTCGGCCATAAACTGCATGGGTACGGTAATAGTGCCTTCACCTTTGCACTCGTCGCAACGTCCGCCGTCCGAGTTGAAAGAGAAGAATCCTGCCCCGAATCCCAACTGCTTTGCTAAAGGTTGCTGTGCATACAGGTGGCGTATCTCGTCATATACTTTAAGGTATGTTGCCGGGTTTGAGCGTGACGATTTGCCTATTGGATTCTGGTCTATGAACTCAACTCCGGAGATACGCTCCAATGCTCCTTCAACTGCTTCGCACTGGCCCGGTGCATCACAGGATTTACCGAAGTGACGCATCAGTGAACGGTAGAGAATATTTCGCACCAGAGTCGATTTGCCTGACCCGCTCACGCCGCTGACAACGGTAAGCGTATTGAGCGGTATGCTGACATCTATGCCTTTGAGGTTGTTTTCCCTCGCTCCTTTGATAGTTATGCAGTTGTTCGATGTGCGTCTGTATTCGGGAGTCTCTATCGTCTCTTCTCCAAGGAGATATTTAACCGTGTAGCTGTTGCTGCCTTCTTTGAGGTCGCTCATGTTGCCTTTGTATATGATGTTGCCTCCGTATGAGCCGGCCTTGGGGCCAACATCGATTATGTAGTCGGCTGCACGTATTATCTCTTCGTCGTGTTCTACCACTACAACGGTGTTGCCGAGGTCGCGCAAACGGTAGAGTACACTTATGAGCCTTCCTGTGTCGCGGCTGTGAAGTCCTATGCTGGGTTCATCGAGTATGTATAAAGAGCCTACAAGTGCGCTTCCTAACGATGTCACAAGATTTATTCTCTGGCTCTCGCCACCCGAAAGGGTATTGCTCAGTCTGTTGAGTGTCAGATAACCGAGTCCTACATCTATGAGGCAGTCGATGCGGCTTTTTATCTCTGTGAGTATGCGCGTAGCTATTGCTGTGTCGTTCTCGTCGAGATGCAGGTTGTCGAAGAAAACCTTTAAACGTGTTACAGGCATTTCTACCAACTCGATGATACTTGTGCCGCCGACCTTTACATAGCTTGCCTCTTTCTTGAGACGTGTGCCATGGCATGTAGGGCATATGGGCTTGCCGCGATAGCGGGCCAGCATTACCCGGTACTGTATCTTGTACTGGTTGGCCTTGACCATATTGAAGAAATTGTCGATACAGATTCCCTCTCCGTATTCTTCAATCCATGGACCTTTGTGCCATAGGTAATCCTTCTGTTCCTGCGTTAGATTGTAGTATGGTTCAAAGATGGGGAAGTTGTCTTGTGGTGCACGACGGCAGAATTCGTTCTTCCATTCGCCCATCTTGTCTCCTCGCCAACAGAATACGGCTCCGTCATACACACTCAACAGCTTGTTCGGCACGACAAGGTCTTCATCAATGCCGACAATGCGCCCGAATCCTTCGCAGTCGGGGCAGGCACCGATAGGGGAGTTGAAGGAGAACATCTGTTCCGTAGGCTCTTCGAATGTCATCCCGTCGGCCTCGAAACGTATGCTGAATTCGTGTGGCTTCTCTTCATCAATGAATTGTAAAAGACATGTGCCGTTACCCTCATAGAAGGCTGTCTCGGCAGAGTCGAGCAGTCGGCTTGCTGTTTCATTGCTGTCGCTGACACTCAATCTGTCAATAAGCAGGGTGGGAGAGTCGCCTTTTCTGGGTATGTAATCCTCAATGCGGACAATCTCTTTTCCTAGTGCAATACGTGTGAAACCTTGCTGAAGGTATATCGACAGCTGCTGTGACAGGTCCCGCCCCTTACGCTTGGGTATTGGCGCAAGCAGGAGAAAACGTGTTCCCTCCGGCCGGCTCTTCATGCATTCCACAACATCTTCGGGACTGTTCTTTTTTACAATGCATCCGCTTATGGGCGAATAGGTCTTGCCTATCCTTGCATACAACAGCTTGAGGTATTCATAAATCTCTGTGGATGTGCCTACGGTTGAACGGGGGTTGCGGTTGTTGACCTTCTGCTCGATGGCAATCGCTGGCGGTATGCCTTTTATGAAATCGCACTCGGGCTTGTTCATCTGTCCCAGGAATTGGCGGGCATAGGAGGAGAGTGATTCTACATAGCGTCGTTGTCCTTCGGCATACAATGTGTCGAATGCCAATGACGATTTGCCGGAGCCTGAGAGACCGGTGATTACAACGAACTTCCCGCGCGGTATTTCTACATCCACGTTCTTCAGGTTGTTGACTCTCGCTCCTTTTATTATTATGTTCTTTCTGTCACTCATAATCCGGCTCTCTATGTTTGTAGGCTACTTTGGGTCTGTGCTGTTTCTAATTCCTGCGAAATTACACAAAAAGATGCCAAACTGTATCTCTTTTATGTGAAAAATGCTTTTCTTTTGTATCCTTATGCACAAATAGAATGGTTGTATATGGGAATTATTGCCTGAAATGGAGAAATTATATACCCTTTCACTGTTTTCGTGGTGATAAATTCGTTATCTTCGCAGTAGAAAACTAAAAAACGATATATGAGAATAAAACAAATCCTTTCGCTTTTTGTGATTTTGTTCTTGGCTTCATGTGCAAGCAAGAGAGTTGTGACCGATGAGGGTTCACAGCAGCCCAAACGTGAGTTCAGAGGTGCGTGGATACAGGCCGTGAACGGACAGTTTACCGGGAAAAGCGAAAAAGAGATGAAGAGGTATCTTATAGAGATGCTCGACAATCTACAGAGAGTGAATGTGAATGCAGTTATTTTCCAGGTGCGTGTCGAGGGCGATGCCCTTTATGAATCACGTCTGGAGCCATGGAGCCGTTATCTTACAGGGAAACAGGGACGTTCGCCAGGTTGGGATCCTTTGGCTTTTATGGTCGAGGAGTGCCATAAGCGCAATATGGAGCTTCATGCATGGATAAACCCATACAGAGCACGTACCAAGGGTACCAAGGCTGTAGCTTCAAACCATATGAGTGCGAAGAAACCTGACAATTTTATAGAGTATGACGGACAACTCTATTTCAACCCTGCATTGCAGAGCAACAGGACACATATATGTAATGTGGTGAAGGATATTCTGGTGCGTTACGATGTCGATGGCATTCATATGGATGACTATTTCTATCCTTATCCTGCTAAAGGCAAGGAATTTGCCGATGACAAGTGGTTCCGTAACAGCGGCAGCAAGAACAAGGCCGATTGGCGCAGAGAGAATGTTGATGAGCTTATATCACAACTGCATAAGACAATCCGCGAGTTGAAGCCTTGGGTGAAGTTCGGTATATCCCCATTCGGTATATACCGTAATGAACGCTCTTGGGAATTCGGCAGCAAGACCACTGGTTTGCAATGTTACGATGACCTTTATGCCGATGTACTTCTTTGGATAGATGAGGGCTGGATAGACTACTGTCTGCCTCAGCTTTATTGGGAGATTGGACACTCGGCGGCTGATTATGAGGAACTCGTGGCATGGTGGGCCGAAAATGTGTCGGGCCGTCCGTTGTACATAGGACAGGATGTAAACCGCACTGTTAATGCAAAAGACAACTCCTCCATAACAGGCAACCAGCAGTTGAGCAAGTACAATATGCAACGTGCGCAGAAGAATATACAAGGATCTTGTTTCTGGGATGCGGCTTCGGCTGCCAATAATGTGGGCGGCTACCGCGATGTGATGGAAGAGGAGTACTTCAAGTATCCGGCACTGATGCCTCTTTATACATTCATAGACAATGTTGCGCCTAAGAAGGTGGATGGCGTGAGTGTGATAAAGGACGGGGATGACAAAGTACTGGTTTGGCTTGTAGATGACAAGGAAACTGATGTGATGAATGCTCCTTACCGTTATGTGGTGTATTGTTTTGCAAAAGGAGAGACAATAGACATTAATGACCCTTCAAAGATCCTGAAGATAACGCAAAAACCATATTATGTGTTGCCTAAGGATATGGATGGCAGCTATGTGTTTGTGGTGACTGTCCTCGACCGAATGCAGAATGAGTCACAGGGCGTGAAATTTAGGGCTAAGCTCTAATGCATGCAATATCTTCTAGCGCACAATGAATATATGGACAAATTCAGGATTTATGAGTTGGTCGAGGTCGAGGAGAGGACGGTGGCTGCGATAAGGAAATTGCTTGCGCAATTGTCGTCATCGGAGCATAGCTTTGGCGCAGATGAACTCCTGGCAATTGTAGAGTCTCCTTCTACCCATCTCTTTGTGGCTGAATACGGCAAGGGTATATGTGGTATGCTTACCTTGGGAGAATATCTGGCCCCGACCGGACGCAAGATGTGGATTGAGGATGTAGTGGTTGACGAGGCTGTGCGTGGCAATTCAATCGGACGCCGGCTTGTTGAGCATGCTCAGGCATACGCAGCATCTTCGGGTGGCGGTGTGCTGATGCTTACGTCCCGCCCTTCTCGTGTTGCAGCCAATAATCTGTACCGTTCCTGCGGCTTTGGTATAAAAGAGACCAATATATACAGGATGTGTGTGGCGGACAAGAAAAGTCCTGTATGAAATGGTACGGTGTTTGTTCTATGAATATACAACACGGCAACGACTCGAGTCGTTGCCGTGTTGTTGTTATATCAATAGTAGATGAATGTCAAAGCATGTCAAGTCCTGATTTCAGACCCAACAGTTCTTCCTTTATTGACTTTAGGCGGTCAATGACTTCGCTTACGTTTTCGGCGTTCTCTTTCGGGCCACCATGCTTGAACTGTTTTTTTGCACCAGAAAGGGTAAGACCACGTTCCTTTACCAAATGATAGATGGTGCGTAAAGTCTTTATATCTTCTTTCGTATAACGACGTACACCGTTAGCACCCTTATAAGGTGATACCTGAGGGAATACGGTCTCCCAATAACGTAGTGTTGTCTCTGTTACGGACAGCTCTTTTGCAACCTCCTTTATTGAGTAATAGAGTTTCAGATCCTTGTTCGTGTTAAGTGCCATATCAATCATATATTTTGCCGTGGTTGGCTGCCATCTGCAGCATCATGTCGTAACCGTCGGCATCGAGATCCATAAAATAGTAGTTTACGGGATTCTGATGCTCACCATTGACTATTACCTCGTAATGGAGATGTGGTCCGGTGCTTTTTCCCGAATTTCCGCTCAAGGCAATCATTTCGCCACGTACGACCTTCTGCCCGCTCTTCACAATAAAATTCTGGTCAATCAGGTGGGCATACCTTGTCTTGTAACCATATCCATGATCAATGAGTACCGTATATCCGTATCCCGACTGCCATTTTGCAAACTCGACCACTCCGTCGGCCGTTGCATAAACAGGGGTGTTCAAATCACATGTGAAGTCCATGCCCTTATGGAACTTGGGGACCTTGTACACAGGATCGATGCGATAGCCATATCCCGATGCCGTGCGCTTGAGATCGCGGTTCGAGATGGGCTGTATTGCAGGAATATGGCGCAGGCGCATATCGGCATCATCATTCAGAGCAACCAGCTCGTCAAACGACTTTATCTGCATGGCCAGCTGTTTCTCGAGCATATCGACCTTCTGGGTCGTTTCAACAAGAAGCTCGGCGTTGTCCATCGCCAAAAGATCATCATAGCGGTTCGTCCCACCATAGCCTGCCGTACGCTGTTCTGGTGAATACGGTTCGGCATTAAGCATTACCCGATACAGATTGTCATCGCGCTGCTGTATATCACCAAGCACGGCCATCGCATCGTCAAGACGCTTGGAGAGTATCTCGTACTGCGCCAATAGCTGGGAATTCTCCGTCTCGTATTCCTGTATCGTGGGCTTGTCGATAAATATGTGGAAAACAAAGAATGATATACCGCCGAAAATCACGAATAATAGAAAACGACGCAGATTAGTAAGGAATTTCTGTGCATAATTCGGATAGACACGGTCGTATGTACGTGTATCGGGATTGAATATGTAATAGGCCTTACGCATCTGTTTTCTCATTCTTGTTCTTGCAAATGTAATAAAACATATTTGAAGCAGCTTTAATTTCTTTAAAAAATATTCTTAATAAGTCTTATTATTGTGAATTGGAATTCTCAAAAACAAGAAAAGAGCCTCCGATAAACCAATATTCTTTAAAAATCAGGAAGCAATTCCGTTTATTTATTGTAAATTTGCATCTTGTGATGAGACATGAATGGATCATCGCACCGATACATAGCTATAGGAAATAAAAAATCAGGATTATATGCTCACATCAAAGGAAATCAGAGAATCATTCAAGAAATTCTTCGAGCAGAAAGGTCACCTTATAGTGCCTTCAGCTCCTATGGTTGTCAAGGACGACCCCACGCTAATGTTCACTAATGCAGGAATGAACCAGTTCAAAGATATTATTTTGGGTAATAGACCTGCCAAGGGCAAGCGCGTTGCCGACTCACAGAAATGTCTGCGTGTAAGCGGCAAGCATAACGACCTTGAAGAGGTAGGTCACGACACCTACCACCACACTATGTTCGAGATGCTCGGCAACTGGTCTTTCGGCGACTATTTCAAGCAGGATGCGATAGATTGGGCTTGGGAATACTTGACAGAGGTTGTCAAGCTCGACCCGAACCGTCTCTATGCTACTGTTTTTGAAGGAGCTGCAAGTGAAGGGCTGGAACGCGACAATGAGGCGGCTGCAATTTGGGAGAAGCATCTTCCTGCAGAACGTATCCTCAACGGTAACCTTAAAGACAACTTTTGGGAGATGGGTGATACTGGTCCGTGCGGTCCATGCAGCGAGATACACATTGACCTTCGCAGTGACGAAGAGCGTGCTGCAATTCCGGGCCGTGATTTGGTGAACGGTTCACATCCTCAGGTCATAGAGATATGGAACCTCGTGTTCATGCAGTACAACCGCATGGCCGACGGACATCTTGAGGAGTTGCCGGCGAAGGTGATAGATACCGGCATGGGCTTCGAGCGTCTTTGTATGGCTCTGCAGGGTAAACAGTCGAACTACGATACAGACGTTTTCCAGCCAATAATAAAGAGTATAGGTGAGATTTCGGGAAAGAAATACGGTGACGATGTCCAGACCGATATCGCAATGCGTGTAATTGCCGACCACATCCGTACCATTTCATTCTCCATCACTGACGGTCAGTTGCCATCCAATGCCAAGGCCGGTTATGTCATCCGCCGTATCCTGCGTCGTGCCGTACGATACGGATACACATTCCTGGGACAGAAGCAGGCATTCATGTTCAAGCTCGTTCCTACACTCATCGAGAATATGGGTGACGCGTATCCCGAACTTAAGCAGCAACAGGAACTCATAACAAAAGTGATAAAGGAAGAGGAGGATTCTTTCCTTCGCACTTTGGAGACCGGTATCGGTATGCTCGACAAGATTATGGCAGCTGCCAAGCAGAACGGCAATAAGGAGATCAGTGGAGTTGAGGCATTCACATTGTATGACACATACGGATTCCCCATTGACCTCACACAACTTATACTTCGTGAAAACGGACTTGCAGCAAATATGGAGCAGTTCGATGAAGAGATGCTCAAGCAGAAGACCCGTGCACGCAACGCGGCTGTAGTTGAGAACGGCGATTGGGTAACAGTAAATGAAGGCGAATGTACATTTGTCGGATATGACAATACAGAATACCGGACAAACATTTTGCGCTATCGCCAGACAAAGCAGAAGAACCAGACACTCTTCCAGATTGTGCTCAAAGAGACTCCGTTCTATGCTGAAAGCGGTGGTCAGGTTGGCGATACCGGCTATCTGGTGTGCGGTGATGAGCGCATAGAGGTGATAGATACAAAAAAGGAGAACAATCTTCCGATACACATAACGAAGAAGCTGCCGGCCGACCCGTCAGCAACATTCAGCGCAGAGGTCAACACTGTAAAACGTGCGGCTTGCGCTGCGAACCACTCTTGTACCCACCTGCTCGACCAGGCTTTGCGTCAAGTGCTGGGTACGCATGTTGAACAGAAAGGTTCATTGGTAACTCCCGATGCTATACGTTTCGATTTCTCGCATTTCCAGAAGGTTACGGACGAGGAGATTGAACAGGTTGAACGCATTGTAAATGCGCGCATACGTGAAGATATTCCGCTTACCGACTATCGCAGCATCCCCATCGAAGAAGCAAAGAATCTGGGTGCCATAGCACTCTTTGGCGAGAAGTACGGTGATCATGTACGTGTAGTGCAGTTCGGTACATCCATTGAATTCTGTGGCGGTACACATGTCGCATCTACGGGCAAGATAGGAATGGTGAAAATCATAAGTGAAAGTTCTGTTGCTGCCGGTGTACGCCGTATCGAGGCTATAACAGGCGAGGCTTTGGAGAACCATCTCTACAAACTGCAGACTTTGATGAAAGAGATACATGCACTCTTCAATAATGTTCCTAATCTGAAGGCTACAATAGCTAAATCTATTGCCGAGAATGCAGAACTCAAGAAAGAGATTGAGGAATATGCAAAAGAGAAGGCTGCAATGATGAAGAACAGCTTGCTCAATGATATAAAGGAGAAGGATGGCATGCGTTATATCAGCACAATACTTCCTGCACCTCCGGCAACCGTAAAGGATATTGTATTCATGTTGCGTCAGGAACAGCCTGAGAATCTTCTTGTCGTTGTCGGCAGCATATACAACGAGAAACCTCAGTTGACTATATCGGCAAGTACCGATCTTGTAGAGCGCGGTATAAATGCCGGAAAGATTGTAGGCGTAGCAGCCCGCGAAATGCAGGGCGGCGGTGGCGGTCAGGCACACTTTGCACAGGCCGGAGGCAAGAACCCGGCTGGTATAAAGGCTGCAATAGACAAGGTGTTCGAGATAATAGGAGAATAATGCTTATATATCATTGTGTTACTTGAAAAAATGTTATGAAAAAGTCGATTCTTATTATGCTTACGGTTGCGCTATTCGCAGCCTGCAAGGGGAATGTCAGCGAGAGTGAGAAAGATGCTGCGAGAATGTACATTGGTGATGCAATTGAAGTGGCTAATGACATGATTGGCGGCAAGCAGATTGATTTTATGACCTACTGTGACATGGTCGAGTTCAGAAACGATAATGTATATTACTACTACACTGTTGATGAGGACTATACGACTATGGATAATATCAGGAATAATATAAATGTCGTCAAGGAACAATTGGAGCAATACTTCGATAATAATCAGGATGCAAAAGAACTCTCAGATATGCTAGCCAAACTCAACGGTAAATTTGTTTATAGATATACCGGTAACGAGTCGGGGGAGCAGGTTTCTTTTGAAATTAAGCCATAAACCGGCATTTTAAGAAAAACAGATACAGCAGAGGAGCCGGTTCCTCTGCTGTATCATATACGCAACTCTCAACGGCCTTGCCCACTGTTCCAGTTTACCAAGTAAAGTCTTTCACTGGCACGTGTAAATGCAGTGTATAGCCAACGATAGTAATCTGCATTCATCATCTCATCCGTCACATACCCCTGATCGACAAACACCCGTTTCCACTGTCCGCCTTGTGCCTTATGGCACGTGACCGCATAACCGTATTTCACCTGCAAGGCATTATAATAAGGGTTTTTGCGGATCTCTTCCATACGCTTGCGTTTTGAACGTATCTCGGGGTAGTCGTCCCAAACAGCAGCAAAAAGTCTTTCGTTCTCTTCACGTGTCAGCGACGGCGACTCGCTCACAAGTGTGTCAAGCATGATTTTGACATCCAATTCACAATCTTCATAATCGAGGAACGAGAGGGTGACATCGGCATAACGGAAGCCATACATCTCCTCAATGTTGCCTACGTGTATGATTTCTGCAACATCGCCATTTGCTATAAAGTCCATTTTGTCGAGCAACGTCTTGTCCTCCCTTCCCAGCAGCTCACGCCAATAGTAGTTGTTCTTGACCACCATAAGCAGGTCTCCGCGGTTGAGTTCATCCTCGCGGTAAAGGATACGACGGCGTATGCCCTCGTTATATACATTGGCACGTTTGTTCGAGCGGCATAGGATAATGGTCTCATCGGTTCCTGCATCATTGTAGCATCCCTCTATTGCCTCTATGAGTTCATCGCCCTGCACCCTGCAAATATCGGCAAACCCTTTGAACTCAACAGCAGGTGCGAGGCCCGAGTCTCCGCGACATATCATTTCCCTCAGCAATGTGGCGTTATGCAGTATTCCGGACCCGTCGAGCTGTCGCATAACCTGTCGCATCTCAATCCCGTCGGCTTGCAGGAACATGCTTCCCATATATTGCATCGAAAGAGCCGGTGACAGGAGTTCACCTACCGGCGGCAATTGGGCAGAATCTCCTAGAAGAAGAAGTGAACACCCGGTACCCGAATATACGAACTCGATGAGGTCATCGAGCAAGGCTCCGGACCCGAAGTTTGAGCTGCCGTTATTGGAAATCATGGACGCCTCATCTACAATGAATAAGGTGTTGGTAGATTTGTTGTCCATAAGCACGAAATTAGTACCGTCAAGTATCGATTTTTGCCGGTATATCCATTTGTGTATGGTATATGCACTCTTGCCCGAGTATAATGAAAAAACCTTTGCAGCGCGGCCTGTAGGTGCAAGCAGCACGCATTTGCGCTGTAGTTGCTCCATGGTCCTTACAAGTGCTGCAACCAGTGAGGTCTTGCCGGTGCCGGCATAGCCGCAAAGCAAAAAGACCTTGCGCTCCACTCCCGAAAGTATGAAGGCGGATATCTTTTCTAGTGAAATTTCCTGTTCTGGAGTTGGATTAAAAGGAAAATTTGCCTTAATTTGCGAGACTAAATACCTATTTATCACAATAATTAATAAAAAAGAGTATATAAAAAACGGATATTCGTTTTTTTATCTTATTTTTGCGATACGAAAATACATAAAAAAAATATATAGCAATGAAAAAAGGAGTAAAAATCGCATTGACAGTGGTATTGGTCGGGCTCGCTGCGGCAATCACTTTCGTTGACTACAGCAGTGTTAACAGACCAATCGAATTCGAAGAGAAGGCACATGCCAGAGACACAGTTGTCATCAACCGTCTTATCGACATCAAGGATGCCGAAGTTGCTTACCGTAAAGAGAAGGGAGCATACACTAATGATTTCGACACACTAATCAATTTTGTAAAGAACGAGAACAAGATTACAGTTCTTAAGGATTTTGAGGTGAACGACCGTCACATTGATCTCATTGCCGGATACAAGAAAAGCGACCTGAAGATCAAGGAAAGCGAGAGTTTCGGTATAACTCCTGATGAGGCACATGCATACATTGCAGTGATACTTGAGGAGGCTAAAGCCAGCGGTGACGATTCACGAATCAAAGAGATAAACAGAAATATCCTGATACCTGAGAATAGAAAGGATGACGAGGCTTGGATCAAAAGCCAGATGGTACAGAACAAGTATCGTCGTGATACTGTTGCAACCAGCTATATCGTAGAACTCTACAATGATCCCAACTATCCTGTCGATTCACTCCGTTATGTTCCATTCGGCAATGGCGAAGAGTTCGTGCTTGTTACCAACGAGAGGGGTGACCTGTTCGAGGCGAGAGTCGATTTCGAGGTATATATGAAGGGCATTGACGATCAGGAACTTGCAAACTATTTGCTCAGAATTAAGAAGAGCAACCAGCAGCTTAGAAGAATACCCGAACTCGACTCGGAGGGTAAATTCAAGTTCTATGCCGACGGTTCAAGAGTCGAAACACTTATTCCTTGCCGTATAATCGGTAATGCCGAGACTCCTAACAACAATGCCGGCAACTGGCCAGAGAAATAATAGATATCTCTTATAGAGCTTATATAGAATGGTGTCTGTGAGCTGGATGCCCGCAAACAATATCGACATATAAATGACAAAAGAGAAATTACAGAAAAAAACATTATCCATTCGTATCAGTACGAATGGATTTTGTTTTTGCAGATACTCCTCTTCCGATGTCTCTTCCTTGCAATACCATTACTACAAGGCCGATGAGGAGACCAGCCTTGTATCGAACCTCAAGAATGCGGTAGAGGAGTGCCCGCTTATAGAGAAGGGTGCTGAATATGACATAAAGGCAATATGGGTGACAGATGAGTTTACTGCATTGCCGGCGGAATATGACGAAAGGAATGACTACAAGATTTACTACAGGTTCTGTTTTCCCAAATGTGACAGCAATGTAGAGATTCTTTCCAACAAGATGAACGCACGAGGGGAGACCGTGATCTTTGCTGTAGATTCAAACGTGTTGGAGGTGCTGCAGAGCTTGGGAGAAGTCAGTTTCTACACCCCTGTAAGCATCCTCCTCGGATATATTGCACGCAAACCGCTACCCGAAGAGAAGTACCTTGTGGCCTACCTGCAGGATGAATATGCCATCGTAATATCCGTAGATAAGGGCAATGCAAGGCTATACAACATTTTCAAATCGGACGAAGGGCAGAATACCTTGTTCTACTTGCTAAGTATATGGAAAGAGCAAGGACTCTCCCAAACGGAGGATACCTTATACATGTGTGGCGATTCGGGAGTCGAGGAATTGTCACTTTTGACGGGCAAGTTCATAAAGAACAGGAAAAGGATAAATCCGAACAAAGAGTTTACATCGAGTCTGCTGAACAAGATAGACAACATACCATTTGACCTTCAGGCACTTATATTATGCGAATAATCAGCGGAAAATACAAAGGACGCCATTTTGACGTACCCCGAACATTCAAGGCAAGACCGACGACCGATTTTGCAAAGGAAAACCTGTTCAACATATTGAACAATATCATTGATTTTGAAGGGTGTACGGCATTGGATCTCTTCGCCGGCACCGGCAGTATAAGCCTTGAACTTCTCTCACGGGGTTGCAAAGAGGTTACATCGGTAGAGATGGATAGTCTGCATATCGGATTCCTGAAGAAGAGCTCTGCTAAACTTGGAGATGAAAACTGGCGTATCATAAGGGACGATGTGCTGCGCTTTCTTAAACGCGCAACCCAAAGATATGATATAATATTTGCTGACCCGCCATATGCAATGAAGGAACTTGGAGAGATACCCGGCATGGTTATGCAAAGTAGAATTCTTGACAATGGCGGAATATTCATTTTCGAGCATGGGAAGGATTACAGCTTTGAGAATCACCCGCACTTTTTCCGGCATTGTTCTTATGGCAGTGTCAATTTCAGTTTCTTCAAGAAAGGGGAAGAATAGCCCGGCAACATAAAAGGGCTACAGCAACGGAGAGAATAGTCGTGCTATCGATTCCAAAGACCTGCGTAGGAATGGACGCGCACGATACTCATTGAGTGTGAGCTGGCGGCATTTTTTAAGGTCTTCAAGGAATATCGCTTTCATCTCCTGTGCTATATCCTTGTCATATACAAAGGCATTAACCTCGAAGTTGTAGTAGAAACTCCTGAAATCGAGGTTGGCTGATCCTACAGACGATACATCATCGTCACATACAACTGTCTTGGAATGCAAAAATCCGCCTGAATAGAGATAGACCTTGACACCGACACTCAACAGTGAGCCTAAGTAGGACATTGACATGAGGTCGGCAACACGGCTGTCTGAGTATTCAGGAATCATAAGTCTTACATCTACCCCCGACATTGTGGCATTCCTTATGGCTTGCAGGAACGATTCATTAGGCATGAAATATGGGGTCTGAAGATAGACGTACCCCTTGGCATTGGACAATATCTTTATATATCCGCCAAGAATTGTCTTTACTTCACCTACAGGGTTTGATTGTACAACCTGAACATGTGCCCTATTGCACGGAACGGAGTTCGGGAAATAACGCTTTCCGCTTACAAGTGAGCGGTTTGCAAAATACCAATCTATAAGGAATGATGTCTGCAAACCATTTACGGCAGCACCTCTCATTACGAGCATGGTGTCGCGCCATTCACCACCGTTGATTCCTTTAAGATAACGGTCGGCAATATTACAGCCACCGATAAAGCCGACTTTGCCGTCAATCACAACAATCTTGCGATGGTTACGGAAGTTGACCTTGTTTGTAAACAACGGGAATCGTACTTTCAGGAAAGATTCGACATAAAGTCCTTCGCAACGCATATCCTCGTAAAATTTGCGGCCAACATTCCAGCACCCAACACTGTCATATATAAGGCGGACCTCGACACCTTGCCGGGCTTTTTCTACAAGTATATCGCGTACACGTCTTCCGAATTCATCCTTGTCGAATATGTAGAACTGGATGTGTATATGCTCACTGGCCTTCTCCAACTCTTCTATAAGGGTCTCGGCGAATTTGTGCGTGTCGTGTATTATACCGATACTGCTGGCAGGCAATAGCTGTGCCGAAGATGTGTTCTCAAAGAAAGAGACCAAAGAGGAATACTCCTGGGGAACATCGACTTTCCCATTGACGTCGCCGTTCAAATGTCCTCTCTGTATTTGCGAAAGAAGCCGTTTGCCTATTATCTTTGCCTTGTGCGTATCGCGTCCAAAAAAGAAGTAAAGTACAAGTCCAAGGAATGGCAGGAAAATGAAAACCATCATCCATGCCAGAGTCTTTACCGTATCGCGGTTTTTGAGAACCACTCTTACCATAAGGACTATCGCCACAATACAATATAGCCAGTAAAGACAACCAAGAACTGTTACCTTATCCCAAAGCATAAAAAGATACTTTTTGCGAAGATAAGCATAAAAGAGATAAAAAGAGGTAAAAAGTGCACTTTTTACCTCTTTTTTCTGCTATAGTGAATTTAATTGTCAGAAGCCACCGCGACCACCGCTGCCAAATCCGCCACGGCCACCGCCGAAACCGGCTGGAGGACCACCATATCCTCTCATGCCGTTACCTCTCGCATCGCGTCCCTTACCGTCAGTATCGTTGAATTTATATGATACGTTGAACATGATATAGCTGTATATGGCATTGTTCTCCGTGTCGCGGCGTGAGAGGGCATCGACCATTCGGCTGATGTTGCTTTGCTGGTGTAGTATGTCATATACCTGCACATAGAATGTAAGAGCATTCTTTTGCAAGAAACTTGCTGACAACTGTGCATTCCACAACAGTTCATCTGTATTTGCCTCAGGGTTGCTGTATCCGCGACGGCTGCTCATTGAAATATTCGACGAAAGCTTTATGTTATACCACGGGAATGTATAGTTGAAACTAGGGCCATATGAGAAATCATAGACATTCATCTCGTCTTCGGGCTGCACGTTTGATTTTGAATTGGAGTAACGAATAAAACCACTCAGCGACACATCGAAATTGTCGGAACGGTAATTGAAATTCAACCGTTCGCTTAAGTTCAATGTCTTGGATTTGCTCTTTACGCTGTTGCTCTGACGATTCAGGCTTATGTATGATACACTATTGTTGAAATACGCATCAGTGTGAGTGGAATAGGTGAACTTCGTATTCGACGGTATTGCCGAATTGAACACTATGCCGCCACTGATGTTCCAATTACCGTTGATGTTGTCGGGTTGGGTCGTTGTAGCACCTGTAGTCTCATCATACGTTGCCTTGCGGCTGATGCTGTTCAAGGTGTTGTTGAAATTGGCATAGACGTTGAAACCTCTCTGTGCATCTACATTATATGTGTTGAAATTAACCATGACTCTGTTGCTGAACGAAGGCTTCAAACCTGGGTTACCCTTTGTGATGTTGAGCGGGTCGGAGTCATCGGTAATGTCAAGCAGGTCAGTCATCGACGGTTGGCTTGTGGAACCGCGATAAATGATGTTCAATTGTGTCTGCTTTGACCAGCGGTAACGGAAACGTACATTGGGTGATATGTTATATACGTCACGTGTAAGCAATGTGTCTATACCGAAGTATTGATAAGACATTTCGGTATGTTGCGGTATATAGCTGATGCCAGCGTTGAAATTCATCTTGTCTGTCACATAACGGAACATTACCTGAATATCGTGTCTTTGGGTACGGTATGTCGAATAGCGGCTAAGGCTATCGCTGCGGTATTGCTCATATCCGGGAGGAAGGCCCGGCAACAGCCAATTGTGATTCAGTAACATGGCATAATCGGTCAGTCCGTCGAAAATGTATGTAGAGCGATCACTGTTGTTGTAGCTGTTGTTGAAACTATAGTTCAACTGCAGGAACAGGTTCTTCATAAGAGGTTCGGTGTAACTAAGACGCAAATCGTAATTCCAGTTTACCGACGGAGTCGTAGAGTAGCGTTTGCGGTCATAACCACTGCTTCCGGCAGTTGCCTGATAATACTTTACATTGTTTGTCGAGAAGTTCTTGTTCCTGCTGTCGGTATAGTTGAAGATACCACGTACGGTGATGTTACGTCCTGGTTTTGCAAGCCTGCGGTTTATCTGCAGGTTTCCGGCGAATCTCGTGTTCTCGCCATTGCTCATCGACTCATTGTTGCTGCTGTTTATGGCAATGCTGTCAAGCGTTCCGAACACATCTCCATACATCGCCTTTTCGTACAGTTCTACATAGTCGAACGGGTTCTCCCTGAAAGTAGCTGAAGCACTCTTTGACCAGTTATCCGATGATGAATATGAGACTGTTGGGCGGAATATGATGTTGGTCATTGTGTCAGGTTTCCACTCCAACCTGAAGTCAGCATTGAAATTTGTAGAACGTCCGAAACTGTTGTTGCGGCTGTTGGAGAACTGGTTGCTGCTAATCTGCGGCATGAAAACCTCACTTGAAGTCCAGCTTTGCGAATCATTGTCCGTGTGTCTTACACGTACATTACCGCCAAGTTCAATCTTCTTGTTTTCGTATGCGAAGTTGAAACCGGCATCTTTGGGCGCAACCAGGCCGTTGCCGCCTCGCCTGAAGCCTCTGCTGCGGCCATCGGAGAAACCCTGATTGTTCAAGTTGTTTGCCGAAAGTACTAATGTGTATTGCGAAACATCATTGTAGTAATTCGTCGTGTTTCTGAACATATACCGGTCCTTTGTTCCATAACCGGCATCAGTGTTAGAGAACAGACCGTCTGCAACACCTTGTTTCATCTGAAGGTCGAGCACAGTCTCCTCCTCACCATCGTCGATACCTGTTATACGCGAGAAGTCACTCTTCTTGTCATAGAACTTTATCTTGTCAACAGCATCCACCGAAATGTTCTTTAGAGCCATATCCTTATCAGTACCGAAGAAATCTTTTCCCTTCATAAGAATGCGGTTGACTGTCTTTCCGTTAAGCTTGATAGTACCGTCATCTTCAATTGTAACACCAGGATACTTCTTGATGAGTTCTTCCAGCATTGAGCCCTCGGCTACACGAAAAGCCGCAGTGTTATATACCAAGGTATCGCCAGATGCCGTTACGGGAGGTATTTCTGCTGTAACTTCAGCAGTACTTAACAATGTGGCATCTGGTACCATCTCAATCTTGCCCATGTCGGAGTTTTTCCCCTCAAGCACTTTTACATACCTGCCTACTGGAGTATAGCCTACGTATGATATACGCATGAAATAGTTGGCCGGAGGAAGTGAAACGGAGAACAGCCCGTTATAATCAGTTCCTGTGCCTGCCTTGAATACTGAGTCTGGCATAAGGAAAAACTGGACTGATGCTGTCGGTAAAGGCTCTCCCGATTCATTGTCGTGAATTTCACCGCTCACAGTACTGTTCTTCGTCTGTGACATTACAAACAAAGGCAACATAAATAAAAGAGAAAACAAATATCTTTTCATCTATCCCAAATAAGAAGTGTTATAAAAACCAAAATTACAAATTTTAGACTTTGTTTAATACAAAAAGTTTAATACTTTACCTGTTTATTCATTAAAAATCCATTTAATTGAAATATATCTGCTCAATTGATATACAAAAGCGCGTAAATTACTATTTTTACGGCATGAAAGAGTTATATGGACAAGATTGTATCCTGTCATGCAATGAAGAACCGACACCGAAGAACTTGTTGGAATGGATTGCAGGATGTGATATCGACGAGGTATTCGGGATGGAATTCCTTGATGCCTTCAGAATCTGTCTCGGAGACGGTAGGCTGCATGATGCTGAGGTTGCTGCATACACATGTTCACTGTATCTCTCGTGCGTTTTTGCCGGGTTTCCTACAGAGAAGATGCATACATTCGTCCATTCTTCAAGGGAAATCTACCGCCGTCTCTCTTTTGATTGCAGAATGTACGAGAAACTGTTTGCGCACATGAATAGAAACGTCTTGATCTTGATAAGCGGGGATAAAAAATGTATAGAATACCAATGCAATAAACAAGAGATATTCGAAGCTTTTGATTTTTACACCAACCAATAAAGTCCTGGAGACTGTTGCTGTTTCTATTAAGGACAAAGGGGCTTCTTTTATATAAATTTAAATGGGTTATAAATATTTTTACCATAATTCTCTTGCATAAAACGAATCTTTTTGAGTATGTTTGCAAAATATACAAGAATGTAAACTATAACTGTTATGAATAAGAAATTTTTCGGCATAATTGCCACCTTGTTTTTCAGCGCAACAATGGTTGCATGTAGCGACAGTGATGACAGCAACCCGTTTGATCAGCAGAAAAAAGGAGATTTCAACCCGAGTGAAGTCATAATAACCAAGAGCAGTGACAACAGGACCATTGTGGAAAGTTGGAAAAATATAAGGAGAAATTATGACAATAAGGTAACCAGCTATGAATATAACTTTGAGCTGAATGGCGACATCACACAGTTCGAGAACAGAAGCTGTACCATGGACTATTTCACCGATCACAATGGAAATGAACAGATAAGGAGCAAATATTCTGTTGAGTATGCCAAAAGCGACAAGGGCATAACCGAAAAATACACAGAAAGCATACAGGAGAATGTCACTATTGATCCAAAGGGATATATAAGCAGAATTGAGACTACAATCGATCATTATGCAAATAATTCTTCAGAGCCTGTAACAACTACCAGCGAAAGGGTATTCACATACAGCGGTGACCTTTGTACCGGCAGTACATATAGGGATGAGGAGTACCAGATATCGTACAAGTACAACTGGAGCGGATACCAGCTCAGAAATATAACTGTACTAAAGGAGAACAAGAAGGACGGAAGCATAGAGTACAATACCTACGACTACACCTTTGACAACAAGAGAATATACCCTTACAGCGGAACAAGTCTTATGCCGTTTGTACAGAGTGGCTTGCCGCAAATATATGCTTCAATGGGCTATTTGGGCAAATGTACACCTTACGAGTTGATAGAAGAGGTGCAGGGCGGATACACAAAGTTCGGCAACATGACATCGAACAATATCAAGGTACATAACCTCTACAACCTCGAGGGTGATCCGAGTGTCAGGTTTACATATTCGGCACTGTCGAACATATACAACAACTACAGCATAACATTCAACAAATAATATGCTCAATCGCCGCAAAGAATACAGTCTGATAGAAGACAAGAAACTGGTAGAGTTGTTGGTAGCAAAACCTGTTGACGAAGGCTTACATGATTACTTTTTCAACGAGAAATGCAAGGGTTTTCTCACCTATATATCCACATCGATATTTCACAACAACGATTTCAGGATAATTGTCGGTGAATTGTACGAGTTCCTCTCGGATAACGACTGGGCCGTTCTAAAGAAGTGGGAAAGCAAAAATGGAGCATCATTGTACAGCTATGTGGCACAATGTTCTATAAACCATTTTCTGAAGAAAAGCAAGGAAGAAAAAAAGAGGAGTGAAAAGGAGTTTGTTCCTGATACACCAGAGTTTATGGAATACCTATGCAACACAATACCGGAAGAGGAAGAAGAGGAATTGCCGGTATGGAAGGCTTATGAAATGCTCAACGATAGGGATAGGGAGGTTCTAAAACTGATTGTCATTGACGGCAAGAGCACGCTCGAAGCATCACGCGTGCTGTTGAAATACATCAGAACTGAAGTGACCCCCGAGAAGAACAATAACAAACGTGTACAATGCACCATATCGATGGTAAAACACAGGGCGCAATTGACTCTTCTTGAGAATCTTAAGTCTTTGATGTCGAATTGACAGGCAGGTTGCCTGCAAATATAAAGACACGACAATGGCAGCTGCCATTGTCGTGTCTTTATATGGTGTTTACGGCTAATCTATTCTGGCTATAGCCTTGATGTTGTTCAGTTTCTTCAGCTTTGCACACAATTCCTTTACATCATCCACGTCGTGTACATTAATCCAGAATGTCCCTTCGAAAATCCCATTATTGCTTTCAAGGTGCAACTTCTGTATGTTGGTGTTGAACTGTTGCGAGATGATAGATGTTATTTCGTGCAGCACACCCATGTCGTCAATACCCTTTATCTGAATGGGTACATTGAAGTACAGCTGCTTGTGAGTTTCCCACTCTGCTGCCAATATTCTGTCGCCATGGCTGCTCTTCAGTGTGTTTGCAATAGGGCAATTGCGCTTGTGTATTATTATGTGCTTGTTCTCATCATAGTATCCCAGAACGTCGTCACCTGGTATCGGATGGCAGCAATCGGCAATGATATAACTGCTCTTCAGGCTTTCGTCGGTAAGGTTTATGGTTTTCTTGCGGTCCAGTTCATCGTACTTTTCAACCTCCTTTTCCTCTTTTTTCTTGTCACGGCTGAAAGAGAAAAGTGATTGGAAACTGAATTTCTTGTTACCGAGAAGAGCATCCTTGTCTTCGTTGCCTAGAGTTATAGTGCCTTTCCCCAATGCAAGAAGCAGTTCTTCCTTGTCCCTGAAGTTATGGAATCTCCAGAGCTTTTCTACATTACCCATGTAGTTCCCCAATCCTTCAGCCGCCAGGAAGGCAGCCAGCTTCTCTTCTCCTTCGCGTTGCAGTATCCTGTGCTGGCGACGTACAGCTGCCTGGATTTTTGCACGTGCCTTTGCGGTTGTTACAAATGATAGCCAGCTTTCTTCTACACGAGGCGCGTTTGAAGTTATTATCTCAACTTGGTCACCGCTCTGCAACTGGTGGTTTATCGGTACCAGCCTGTGATTGACCTTTGCTCCTATGCAATGGTTGCCAAGGAATGTGTGTATGCTGTACGCAAGGTCAAGGGCGGTACAATTCTGTGGCATAGTCTTGATGTCACCTTTAGGCGTGAAGACGAATATTTCGGTCGCATACAAGTTCAGCTTTATTGTGTCAAGGAAGTCTAGAGCATTGGGCTGCGGGTCGTCGAGAATCTCTTTTATCGTGTGCAGCCAGCTTTCGAGTTGTTCGTCGTTGCTCTCTTCGCCCTGGCTTTTGTATTTCCAATGTGCCGCAATTCCCTTTTCGGCAACCTCATTCATCTTCTCGCTTCTTATCTGTACCTCTATCCATTCACCACGCTGGCTCATGTATGTGGCATGAAGTGCCTTGTAGCCGTTTGTGCGTGGTTTGTTTACCCAATCCCTCAATCGGTCGGGGTGTGCATTATATAGCTTTGTGAGTGCAATGTATATGTCGAAACATTCGTTGTTCTCGTTTTTGCCTTCACGCGGTTCGAATATGATTCGTACGGCAAGAATGTCATAAATGTCCTCGAATGCGACATGCTTCTTCTGCATCTTGTTCCAGATGAGTAGGGCGACTTCACACGGCCGATGATTCTGTATCTGTATCCCATTTTGTCGAGACAATCGCATATGGGCTGGGTAAACTCCTTGTACAAAATCTCGCGTTCCTGTTGGGTCTTTGCAATCTTCTTCTGTATGTTCGCGAACTCCTCGGGGTGCTCGTACTTGAAACTGAGGTTTTCCAGTTCGGCCTTTATTCGGCTTAACCCCAAACGGTATGCAATAGGTGCGTAAATGTACAAGGTCTCTCCCGCAATCTTGTACTGCTTGTTTACCTGCATGTATTCAAGAGTCCGCATGTTGTGCAGGCGGTCTGCAATCTTTATAAGTATGACCCTTATATCCTCGCTCATTGTGAGCAACAGCTTCTTGAAGTTCTCGGCCTGTTCCGATGCTTGTGCACCGAAAACCCCACCGGCAATCTTCGTAAGGCCGTTTACAATCTCTGCAATCTTGTCCCCGAACAGGTTCCTTATATCCTCTACGGTATAGTCGGTGTCCTCAACAACGTCGTGTAGCAATGCTGAACATATTGATGTAGAGCCAAGCCCCATCTCCTTGCTTACAATGAGTGCGACGGCAAGCGGATGCATTATATACGGCTCGCCGCTATGTCGTCTGACACCCTTGTGTGCCTGACGTGCAAAGTTGAAGGCGCGGGTTATGAGCTCGACCTTCTTGCGGTGTTGCGATGCCAGATATGTATCCAACAATTCCTGGAAGGCGGCATTGATTGCCGCATCCTCTTCCATCATTCTTTTTTCGTCGTCGCCAGTCATAGGTTACTTGTATATCTTAAGAGTCTTTCCTGCTCTGATATTGGTGTTGCGCATGTTGTTCCACTTCATTATCTGTTTTACAGTGACACCGTATTTGCGCGCAATAACACCTAGTGTTTCGCCTTTCTTTATTTTGTGGCGTATGAGGTTGCCCGATCCGCTGCCCTTACTGCCGAAATTCTGCTTAGCCTCCTTGAGCATCTTGTCAATATTCTTCTCGGGGAACAGTTCATTTACCTTGTGGTTGTATATTGTGTCCTCTTTTTCGATGAATTTGTAGATGATATCGTTTGTAAGCCTTAGTATGTATGTCTGATTTTCACCAGGGACCACATCCTTTATATATTGCGGATTCAAACCTCTTATTTCGTTTATGTCGGCACCGCACAACTCTACAATCTGCTTGAAATGCAGATTCTTGTTTATGTGTATGGTGTCTGTGGTTATCGACAGGTTCGGTTCCATAGGACAGATGCCATGGTCCTCATAGAATGTCATAATGTAGTTTGCAGCAATGAATGCCGGTACGTAGCCTCTTGTCTCTTCTGGTAACCATGGGTATATCTCCCAGAAGCCGGTCTTTCCTCCCGAACGTTTTATGGCCTTGTTTACATTTCCCGGACCACAGTTGTATGATGCCAATGCCAATTCCCAATCACCGAACATCATGTACAGGTCCTTGAGGTATTCAAGTGCTGCACGTGTCGATTTTATGGGGTCGTATCGCTCCTCGATGTAATTGTTCGATATGAGACCATATGTCTTTGAAGTGCTGAATATGAACTGCCATAGTCCCTTTGCACCCATTCGTGATACAGCTGTTGGGTTCATTGCCGATTCTATTACAGGGAGATATTTCAGTTCCTGCGGCAACCCCATGCGGTCAATCTCCTGCTCGAATATCGGTAAGTAGAATTCTGCAATTCCCAGCATGTACGATACCTGTGAGCGGTTTCTTACATATCTGTCGATGCAGGAACGTACCAGGCTGTTGTATCTCATTCTTATCGCGGTAGGCATGCTGGCAAGACGCTTGGCATACATCGTGTCGGTCATGACAATTTTCGCTCCATCACTGTTGCAGTCGAGCTTGCGGAGAAGATTGCGTGCCTGCCATGTGTTCAGGAGACTGTCGGTATTGACAGTGAAACTCTCGGGGACTTCGAACTGGTATCCTTCTCCCGATGTTATATCAATCTCAATATCGGCTTCGTAGTCAACATGTGTCGCTATGTGGCTTATGTCGGGTACCCATACATCGTCCTCTTCTTTTACACTCTTTCCCTTGCTGTCGAGTGTCTCCTTTTCCTTGGCTGTTGAATCTTTGTCAAAGATGTCGAATGTACTACATGAAAAGAGTGAAACCGATAGTGCTGTCAATATTAAAAGTGTAGTCTTGTTGCTCATTTCAGAATGTGATATTAAAATTGAGTCCGTAATAATCGTTGTCAAGAAGGTCGTTGCCGCCTCTTATCCTTTGCGGTTCGATTGTGAGGTTAATGTCCTCCGTTATATCGAAACTCGATAGCTGCGCATCGACATATGCATCAATGACTGAGAGCGCATATACAGCAATTGTCGCAAATATGCTCAAGTCGCGCCATCGGCGGTAGCGGTCCTTCCTCTTCTTGAACACCTCTTTAAGGTATTCCTTGTTTTTCTCAAAATCATATCCGGGACGGAAGAAGTCTTTGTATGAATCTGTATTGGGGTCGCTGTCCATGATGTCAAGGTAAGCCTGCCTGTAATCCTTGTACATCTGCCCATTCCAGTTGTATGCGTAAAGGCATCCTACGAATCCGCCATATACGATTGGCAATTTCCAGTATTTCCTATTGTATATCTGTCCTCCGCCCGGGATTACAAGTGCAAGCCATGTTGCTGTTGTAGGGTCTGGTCTCCAGATTTTGGGTTTGCTGCTCTGCTCCGGAATCGGCTGACGTTTCATCGCGACCCTGCTGCTGTCCGGTAAAGCCGATGACATTTCTGCCTCCACCTGTTGTATGTATAGGCTGTCGAATTCAATTATATCGGTAGCCTTGACAACCTCCTGGCTATTGGCAATCGGAATACTGTCGGATGCAACCCTATTCTCCATATTCTGCGATACAGACTCCTGCACTTGCGCTCTTGCTGCAAATGAGAAGCACGACAGAATCAATGCCAATAACGTGTATGTCGGTCGGTTGGGTAGCACTTCTTACTGGTTTAACTTGTCAAAAATGGTTATTATCCTTTCAAGTTCCTTTTCATTCTTGAACTTGATGCTGATCTTGCCGCTTCCTTTTTCGGAACATGTCAGCTGTACAGGTGTCTGGAAGAACTGTGTCAGCTGTTTCTTCAACTGGTGATATACTGCATCCTGTTTTTTCCCGGCATTGGTTTTTTGTGTAACAGGTTTGCTCTCTTCTCCCTCCTTTATCTTGCGGACCATCTCTTCTACTTCACGTACAGAGTAGCTGTTCTTCTCGATATCGTGGAAGATGTTTATCTGGTCACTGTGCGAATCGAGCGAGAGGAGTGCCTTCGCATGTCCCATGTCAATTCTCTTCTCTTTGAGTGCAACCTGTATTGTCGCAGGCAACTTCAGGAGTCTCAGGAAATTGGCAATGGTTGCACGGCCTTTGCCCACACGCTTGCTCAACTGCTCCTGCGACAGGTTATGTTGCTCTATGAGCTGTTGATATGCCAATGCAATCTCCAATGGGTTGAGGTCTTCGCGTTGGATGTTCTCTATAAGGGCCATTTCCATGGTGTCCTCATCGTCGGCTTTGAGAATATATGCAGGAATAGTACCTTTACCGGCTATCTGTGATGCACGGAAACGTCTTTCACCGGCAATTATCTGGTATGTGCCGTCATCCATCTTGCGCAAGGTGATGGGCTGTATTACACCAAGTTCCTTTATGGAGTCGGCCAGTTCCTGCAGTGCCTCCTCGTTGAAGTCGCGACGGGGTTGGTTGGGGTTGGCGAAAATCTTCTCTATCTCAATTTCGCCTATTGAAGATGACCCCGATGTGCGTACGGCTTCTGTCGAGATGAGCGCATCGAGTCCGCGTCCTAATGTGAATTTCTGCTTTGCCATTATTCTTTGTTTCTGTTTATTATCTCTTCGGCGAGTGCAAGGTAGTTCTTGGCACCTGTCGATTCTGCATCGTACATAAGTACGGGTATTCCCATGCTCGGTGCCTCGCCCAAACGGATGTTGCGTTGTATCACTGTGTTGAATACCAGCTCTCTGAAGTGCTTTTTGACTTCGTTATATACCTGGTTGCTCAAGCGCAGACGTGAGTTGAACATTGTAAGGAGGAATCCTTCTATGTCGAGGTTGGGGTTCAAATTGGACTTTATAATCTTAATTGTATTCAGCAGTTTGCTTATACCTTCCAGTGCAAAATACTCGCACTGTACAGGGATTATTACAGAATCGGCAGCTGTCAATGAGTTTACTGTGATAAGTCCGAGTGAAGGCGAACAGTCGATAAGTATATAGTCATAGTTGTCTCTGATGGACGAGAGTGCCTCACGCATGATTTTCTCCCTGTTAGGCATGTCGAGCATCTCAATCTCGGCACCTACGAGGTCTATGTGAGACGGTATTATGTCGAGCCCCTCAAGGCATGTGTGCTGTATGCTCTCCTGGGCGGCAGTCTTGTTTATAAGGCACTCATATATGGAGCAGGCTGTCTCCCGTATGTCAATTCCCAGACCCGAAGAGGCATTTGCCTGCGGGTCGGCATCGATGACAAGCACTTTCTTTCCGAAAGTGGCCAATGATGCTGCCAGATTAATTGCAGTTGTGGTTTTGCCGACGCCTCCTTTCTGGTTTGCTAAAGCAATAATCTTTCCCATAGTTTTTTCTATTATCATGTGATGATGGCATGTCGTTATGCCATACTCTTTAATTTGCAAAGGTAGTAAAAAAAAAGAATCTTTTCAGAAGTTTTCCGATTACTTATGAACAGGTGGTTTAATAAATCTAAAAATAAAGATATATTTCTAAAAACGGAATCTGTTATAAGTAGTGTCTTGTCAAATAGTATTATAGCTCGTCTGTCAATAAAAAACAGGCTGTGCATGTTGCATAGCCTGTCCTGCTTTTTCTGCATTGCTGTCAATCTCTGCCGCCTATTATCCGGAGAAGATGCAGGAATAGATTGATGAAGTCGAGGTAGAGCTTGAGGGCACCGAAAAGCGCAAGCTTGTTCAGATTCTCGTCAACCTCAAGGTTGGGGTCGAGCAAGGCTTTCTTTATCTGTTGTGTGTCATATGCTGTGAGGCCTACGAAAACGAGGACTCCTGCATAACTTATTATCCAGTAAAGTGTCTCGCTTGCCATGAACATGTTAACAACTGATGCGATGACAATTCCGATAAGCCCCATGATGAGTATGCTGCCCCATGAAGAGAGATCTTTCTTTGTTATGTAACCATACAGGCTTATGGCAGCGAATGTTCCTGCAGTAACAAAGAATGTTGCAGCAATGGAAGTCTCGGTGTATATGATGAATATCAATGACATGGAGACACCGTTCAGGATAGAGTACAGTATAAACAGGATGGTGGCCGTCGTCAGTGACATCTTCCCGATTCTGCTTGCAATTACCATAACGAGTGCTATTTCTGCAATCATGATAATCCAGAATATAGCCTCATCCTGCATGAGTGAATACATAATGTCGTTGTTGTTGGCAATGATGAGTGCTGTGAGACCTGTTATGCACAGAGCAAGGCTCATCCATATATAAACCTTTTTGAATACTGATAGCTGCGCACTCTTTTTCCTTTCAATTGAAATGGTTGACGTGTTATAATCCATAATATGAATCTTTAAATGTTATCTTATTATTATCTTGGCAACTCTTCTTTCACCATCTTTTGTCGTTATTGCCATATAAATGCCGGTCTGTAACTGTGAAACATTGATGGTATTGCCTTTGTTGCCGGCAATTTCCATGCCGTTGAGCGTGTATATGGAGATTGAGGCAGTGCCTTCTGCTGCAACAATGGTCTTCCCGTACAAGGCAACCGTATTTTCCTCTGAAGGAGTCGAGATTCCAGTCTCGTCACCTTTTCTCACAATGTTTATGGTGTAGCTATCGCTGCGTGCGATACTCTTTGCCTCTATGCGGTCTCCTGTCACAACCAAGAATTGTGCACCGTTCTTGGCTGCCGACTGTGTCCACATGAGCGACCACTTGTCTCCCATTAGCGTGAGCAGATATGTATTCCAGTCACCGTAGTACTGGTTTGTTCCGAATACACCGTATTCGTTCAAGTATCTGCCGTCGGCATTGCTTGTAATCTTATAGCAGCTCTTATAGCCGGCATCAACGGTAATCTTCCATTCCTGGGCGGCAGCAGGTTCTTCAATCTCCTTGAATGTGGGGGTTCCGCCGCTGCCCTTAACGTTGTTGTTGGTCAGGTAACGGTTACCGTCCATTATGTAGTAAACCTCGTCGTCGCTTATGATTTTCTCCTTGGGTTTGCCGCCTATCGGAACAAGGTCGAAAATATACTTGTCGGGCAGAGCATCGCTCGAACTGCTCTGCTGTACACGGGTGCCGCTTACTGTCCAGAATTTGGTACCGGCACTGCCACCGTTCTGTATTGCATACTTCCCGTTGGCAAGAAGAGTAATCTCGTATGTGTGTCATACAGCCTCGTATGGGTTGGTCTCATTGCTTACTGTAAATACACCCTTCTCGTTAAGGTAGCGGCTGTCTTCAACATTGACAATCTTGTAGCGGTTGGTGCTTGCATCAAGCGAAATCTTCCACTCCTGACGTTGTGGACGTATCGTGTCAACTGCACTTTTGAAAATTGGAGCACTGCTTGCCACATTCGGCTGTGTGTTTGTCAGGTATCTGCCATTGTGCATGATGTAGTATGTGCCGTTCTCCAATGCTTGTGCAGGGAATATATCCAAGCGGTAGTCGTAGCTCTCCTTGTATGCTGCCACAAGCTCGCCTGCGCACTCCTTGAGGAATGGCTCTACATAAAGCGAGCCTACAGCTGGGGATGCGATTCTCAGAGAACCGGAGAAGTCGCGTGAGCGTATTGCTGCCTGTGCTTCTTCGTTCTCCTTGTACTTCAGATAGTTTTCGATGAACTTTTCGGGGTTCTCCTCGGATAGTGCATTGTTCATTTCTACAAGTGCAATGCCTCTCTGGCCCATGTGCTTCATGCTCTGTATCCATGGTTCAATCTCGCTTGTAAGTGCAGCAGCCTCGTCAGTCGTGAGCAGAATCTCTGCCGAACTTGCGAACTTGTTGAACTGCTCTCCTATTGCTGCAAATGCAACAGCTCTGTCTTTGGCAATATTGTTGCGGTAAATCTTCTCTGCCTCAACGAATTCAGGCGATTCGTTGGTGCGGCGCAGGCCGTGCACGTTGGGGCCAAGGTCGATGTTGTTCTCGCAGAAGAAACGGAATGCCTCATAGTTTTCAGGCATGATGTACTTCATTGCAGCCTCCCATGATGCATCGGCATTGTATGCCGGCATGTTCCAGGTG
>JAFXHQ010000078.1 GCA_017536325.1 Bacteroidaceae bacterium | reverse complement strand
TGCATTCTTAACGTATGCACCGGCAAACTTTGAATAGAGCTCTACATTGACGAAATCCTTGACAAAATTCCCGTCAAGTTCGTCAATTGTCCAGAACTTTCCGGTAAAATCGACCATTGGGCGTGTCTCGCCCTTCTTGTTCACCATGAACAATGAAGGAATACCGGCAGCCTTTGCAACAAATGCGTCATCGGCACCGAAAGTAGGCGCGATATGCACGATACCAGTACCGTCCTCAGTAGTAACGTAGTCACCGGGGATTACACGGAATGCATCGGCCGACGCATCGACAATAGCATCACCCAACTTTGCTACAGGCTTCACCCATGGGAAGAGCTGAGCATAATGCATTCCTACCAAATCGATGCCTTTGTATTCAGCTATCACCTTATATGGAACAACCTTGTCACCTTGCTTATACTCGCCCAATGGCATTTCCGCACCTGCGGGATTGAAATGAGCGGCAAGCAGAGCCTTCGCCAACACTACTGTCATCGGCTCGCCGGTATAGCTGTTGTATGTCTGTACTGCAACATAGTCAATCTTAGGGCCTACGCAGAGAGCAGTGTTTGAAGGCAGTGTCCATGGTGTTGTTGTCCATGCCATGAAGTACGGTGTACCCCACTCTGTCATCTCCGGCTTAGGGTCGAGCATACGGAACTGCGCCACAGCTGTAGTATCCTTTACATCACGGTAGCAGCCAGGCTGGTTAAGCTCATGGGAACTGAGACCTGTACCGGCAGCCGGAGAATAAGGCTGAATTGTATATCCCTTATACAGCAATCCCTTATTGTATAGCTGTTTCAACAGCCACCAAAGAGACTCGATATAGCTATTCTCGTATCTGATAAAAGGATTGTCAAGATCGACCCAATAGCCCATCTTGCGTGTAAGGTCGGTCCACTCGCGTGTATATTTCATGACCTCCTCGCGGCAATTGCGGTTATAGTCGTCAACCGATATCTTCTTGCCGATATCCTCTTTTGTTATATTAAGCTTCTTCTCGACGCCAAGCTCGACAGGCAAGCCGTGTGTATCCCAACCGGCCTTACGCTTTACCTGAAAGCCTTTCATTGTCTTGAAACGACAGAATGTATCCTTGATACTGCGGGCCATGACATGATGAATACCAGGCATACCGTTTGCCGAAGGAGGACCTTCGAAGAAAACAAACGATGGAGCACCCTCACGCTCGGTCATACTCTTTGAAAAGAGGTCGTTCTCGTCCCACTCACTCAGCACCTCTTTGTTTATAAGAGGCAAGTTCAGCTGATTATATACAGGAAATTTCTTTTTCATTGTATCTTTTAACATCAGTATCTGTTTTAATCTTGCAAAGATACCTAAAAAATCGGTAAATACAAAGAAACGGGCACAGAATGAAACAGCGAAAAAGAGGTATATATGAGTACGCTGCCGATACTTTTTATGCGACTTCGTGGAAAAACGCAGAAAATCATTCACACAATACAGGTGCCACTGCAACGAAAAATGCGGCAGAGTGGACCAAAATGCATACATATTACCGACAAAGTTATGCAAGCCCGATATAATATGACAATAGCCGGGCTCAGCCCGGCTATTGTCATATATCAACCAAATTCTTTTGTCATACTTCTTCGGTGATTATTGGCTGTGGCTCTTGCGTTCCCAGCGTATCAACCTCCATGGTATCTGCCGGAAGCGGCTCTACAGCACAAGGCGACTGTCCCTTTATCTCCACTGAAGCATTATCACCTTCAGTCACATCATTATACTTTGTCCCGAAATAGAAGGCTACACCGGCAACCGCAACAATAACGGCTGCAAAAAGCGGGAATCTGATTCTTCTGAAAAAAGTTTTTTTGTCTGTTCCGGTTTCGTGTTCTTCGACAGAGACATTGCTTGCCGATGCCTCGCTCTCTTCGCCGACACTTACGAGTTCTGAACTATCGGGAACACCTAAAAGGCCATCATCATCGGCACAATACTCAACGAGCACAACAGTGACATTATCACGGCCACCGGCAGCATTGGCTGCAGAAATGAGAGCAGAAACCTTCTGCTCCAAAGATGTGTCGCAAGAGATAACAGCCGTCATCTCTGCGGATGTAACCATATCGCACAAACCATCGGAACAGAGAAGAAGGGTTGAATTAGGCAGCAAAGGGAACGAGTTCACCTCTACATATTCATCATCTTCCTCCGAAAGATACCTTGAGCCTACATCACGGCTTATCACATTCCTTTGGGGGTGATGCATTGCCTCTTCTTCGGTAAGGTCGCCAATCTCTTCGCGATAGCCCACAACTGAATGGTCATGCGAAAGTTTGACGAATTCACCGTCGCAATACTGATAGAGACGAGTATCACCCACATGAGCCATATTTATATACTGCTCTGCAACATCTACAAGAACAGCAGTGAGCACACAACTCATATGTGAGCGTTCCGCATCACGATGTCTCTCGGCATAGATATTGTTATTGGCAAAGACAAGGGCACGTTTAAGCAATTCAGCCTTCTCTCCCTCCTTATTCTCATTAAGATATTGGACTATGCTGTCACGAGCTATCGCGGCAGCCACTTCACCACCCTCATAGCCTCCTACGCCATCAATTGCCACAGCAAGAACATGCATATCGTCCCAAACATTCATGACAACAAAGGCATCTTCATTATTCTTACGGACCATTCCAAGATCCGTATTACCTGAAAAGGTTATTCTCACCGCTTCATTCATAAGCGTACAATTTATATCAGTTTCTCAAAATGGATAGTCAATGCATCATTAATGAAGATTCTTGACCTGTTGGCCAAATCCCTCCACTCCAAATCTCCAGAGGTTGTAACTCTCATACTGTTCCCATTCAGCCTGACAGGACCGTTCGCAGCTATCTGAAACTTATTCTCTGGAGCAAGATACCTCACTACCACATGCCCAGGAGCAACCCTGTCGCTTTCGACCTTGAAAATCGAACGTTTCTCATTCAATTCAGAACTGCCCGATATGAGAATCTGCACATCACGCATTGTATAACAATAGGTCTTTCCGTCTTTCTGATATTTGAGTGTCGCAAAACCCGAAACTGCATTGTCGGCAGGCGGATCCTTTGTTATCTTCGTTGCATCATCGATAAGCTTATTGTCGAATTTAAACCTGAACACGCCCTCCGACACCATATCAACACCTACCAATGTCTCAATGTTGATATTTGCCGTAGCGAAGACGTTAGAGTTCAAGCAACTGACAGAGACGCTCACATTATTCTCGACACTCACATTGTCCGAACCTCCGTTGGAGTCATCTTGGAACATCAACGAAGCTGCAATTGCAGGATTGCCCGGCTTTATCTCCAGCACATCGCCGTTATCGAGCGGCAAGGAATCGACAAGAGTAGGAGAGAACTGGAAGAACCAGTACATGGCTGCAGGCTTATAGTTAGGATACTCACGGCTCTTCTGTTTTATTATATGGTAGAAATTTCCAACGACTTCGGGAAGTACCAGATGCAAAGTTTCCTTGCGGGAATTGTAATCGGTCCTATGCATAAGCACATTGAATGCCATCGGATATATCATTCTCTGCCCAACCGATTCCTTATCGATATAATCCACAAAAACATCGGAGAGCTTTTTCAACAATCCCTTACTTGTAATGTTTCCATTTACAGGATTACTTTCCTGCTTTTTATCTTTATCGCCATTGACGAGAAATATTGACTTAAAGAAACCCATATCGTATCAAGTATATTAATTTGACATCACCAAGAATCAAAGAACCTCAAACAAGAGCAAAACACTCTTGCTCAATTCTATTATATCCCCATTCTTCAGAGGTTCAGGCAACAGGGGATTATTCAGCTCAATCTGTTCGCCGCCACGCAATATACGTGTTCTTTTCTTTGCCAGTCTTGTACCTTTAGGATCGACATACAGGCAGAAACCATATTTATCCAGAAAACCTATATGTGCATGTGAACGGCTTACATACTTGTTCTGTTCAAAAGCCGCGGAGCCGGGGTCGTTGTTTACGGCTATATGGTTCTCACGCATAAGGCCATTATCCATCTTTACATACCTTCCGGAACCTATGTTATAGAATTTTTCTCTTGATTGTTCCAATACGAATGACTCAAGTATATACTCTTTCTGCAACAACTCACCCTGCTCCATATATACAGATATTCTCGCCCTATGTTTGGGAGCAACAGAACCGACCTCTTTTATTTCTATATACAGATTGGAGAATATTGGAGTATATGTCACATTCGCAGTTGAAGAGAGAAACTTCACATCTACAGAATTGAAAACAAAACCATTCTGGATATTCAGATCTGATGCAAGACGGTTCTTGAAATCAATATTGCCGATATTGACATACAGCAGATTATCGGCAACCCAGACAACAAGATTCTTTTTGCTGAAATCCATTGCCTTTCCTTTGTATGCAGCAACAATCTTTTTCTGTATTGAAGATATTATCTTGTCCTCAGCCTCAATACTGTCATTCGCAGAGAAAGCATCCAAATCAGCAGACTTGGCAACCGGCGCAGGTGCGGCCACAGGTGCCACAGGTTCAGCGACAGGAGCAGGTGCGGCTACAGGTGCTACAGGCTCAGCAACAGGAGCAGGTGCGGCTACAGGTGCCACAGGTTCAGCGACAGGAGCAGATGCGGCTACAGGTGCTGCAGGCTCAGCAACAGAAGCAGGTGCGGCTACAGGTGCTACAGGCTCAGCAACAGGAGCAGGTGCGGCTACAGGTGCCACAGGTTCAGCAACAGGAGCAGGTGCGGCTACAGGTGCCACAGGTTCAGCGACAGGAGCAGATGCGGCTACAGGTGCTGCAGGCTCAGCGACAGGAGCAGGTGTGGCTACAGGTGCTACAGGCTCAGCAACAGGAGCAGGGGCGGCTACAGGTGCTACAGGCTCAGCAACAGGAGCAGGTGCGGTTGGTTTAGGAGCAAGAGGCTCCTGTTTTTTCTTATTTTCTTTCTTGCCGTCAATAAGATCGGCAATAACATTAAACAGAGACTTTGCCATATATGATAAGGTTATTCTATTATATTATTACACAAACAGCCAAAGTAGCAACAAGCAACACGGCCGAGACAACAACAGTAACCACACTTCTCTTGGATAGCTTCTTTATCTCATTATGCAACATATTATTCTCTTTCTCAAGTATATTTACCATTGCCTTTGAAGCACCGCCATCAGGATGTGGAGATACCCGTCCTTTATCACCCGCATCGGCACTCATTCTTTCTATTTGAACATTAGCTGCCTTGAGGTCTCTTTTCAGCCTGGCAATTTCTTGTTCCAGATTAGAGACTGTCGCATTCCCGGAATCCATTCTGCCCGAATGAGATATCGCGTCTTGTGCAAAACCATATAGTTCCTTAGCAGTTGCAAATCTGGCCGAGGGGTCTTTCTCAAGACATTTCATTATCAATTTTTCAAGCCAATCGGGATAATCCTTCTTGTATGTTTGGCCCGGATATTTTTTCTCGAATGCCTGCTTGCGCAGCTCGAAGATCGGTTCGGGAACATCCTCCTTATGAGCCTTGCTCAACAGATACTCTGCTTCCACAGCATTTGAACGTGATTTATCGAATGGGAAAGGCACCCTTCCGGCAAGCATCTCATAGAGTACAACACCGAAGCTGTATATATCGGACTGCGTAGATAATTTGGTGTCGCCATCCCATTTTTCAGGAGCCTTGAATTCCGGTGCGCCATTATGTCTGCGGCTGCTCCTTACGACACTGTCGCCCTCAATTGAGAGACCAAAGTCGAGCAACACATATCGTCCTTCGCAGTTGCGCATGATATTGCCGGAGTGAATATCGTTGTGGATGACACGATATTTGTTTATAAGACGTTGCCTCGTACTTTCGTCCAACAGCACCTTGCTGCCATCCTCGGGGTCATCCATGAGATTATCCTCTTCGCGGTCCATACAGTACTTGTATATATCCTCGTGACAATATGCCAATGCACTGCCGATCTCCTCTACAAGCCTAACGACATCGCCTGTCTCAAGGAATCCGCCGTTCTCCTCTAAATAATGAGCCAGATCCACTCCATTCACATAATCCATCTCCACCAATGCCTTTTGGGCACGGAGCAAAGGCTGGAATATATGCACGATATTAGGATGGCATCCATTGCCTAAGCGCAACAGCAAACGGCACTCTTCAAGGAATTTCTGATATGACGGATCACTCTCACCTTTTGCTATAGTAGCATTGAGGACCCTTATTGCACGTGTATAACCCAGACGATTATTGCGTACCTTATAAACCGTCGCAAAACCACCTTGACCTAATTCATCAATAAGTGTATAATCTTCAAGAAAAGCTTCTCCCATAATACTTATTATATTCAACTGATTATCCATCAGGGTAAATACCCTTGAACAAAAATTCAATTATTAATCAAAAATACCATATCCCAACTCCTCAAGAATAGGCAACAGCCTCTCCTTTACAAACCCTTTGGGGTATTGGGAATGGTTACCGGCAGGCAATCTTTCAATTCTCACGGCAACGGCAAGCGACGATTTTCTGTTGACATCGAAGTTCCCGTCAATAGTTTTCGACGATACATTTGCATCATCGATAAAGCAGACATACCATACATCGTTCATCGCGACACTTCCTCCGCGTAAACCCTTATATTCACGTTCCGCTGTACCAGTCTTTCCGCCTACTTTTCCGCTTTCCATTTTCTTTGAAGTATGCACCCTTGCCTCTTCTATCATATACTTTCTTATCAAGGCGATATCAACGGAATCGGAGACATGTACATAATCTGTAGTATCTGTAAGGAGATATCTGGTAACCGGCATATTTCCATAGTTGGCAACTGTTGAAGCTACACGTGCCATTGCGAGTGGCGTTGCATCAAGATCACCCTGTCCCCATGCTACAAGCCAGTTCGCATGCCACTTCATCTCCCAACCTAATTTCTTACGCGCACGTGGGAGTTCACCTTTTCTATATGCCTCTTTATATCTCCTGAAAGTATATACTGCGCTCTCCGAGTCCCTCACGAGTGAATTGGCCCATTCCGAATCGTACTTGGTATATGTCAACGTATAAGGCCTTATTCCTTTATATGAGATACCGGTCTTGCCATATATATCCTTAAGTCCCGGATATAGATTATACTCATTCACCAGATTTATGAAATAACAGTTTGAAGAGAACACCAATGCATTACGCAAATCCATATTCAATGGAGAAGATGGCTCCAAACCTGTATGTTGGTTACCATGAATCTCATACTTCACTTCATCGAGCCTGTCGTATCCCAGTTCGTTTACACCGGCTATGGCAGACATCACCTTAGCTGTTGAACCGGGATGTGTAGGATACCTCAAGCCCAAGTCCATATCGGAATACGGTGTCCACTCCTTATCATTCTTTTTGCCCTTATCAGAATATACCTTGCCATTCTCTGCCTCAAGACGCTTGTAGTCCGGCAACGGATATACCGATGATGCCAACAGATCGCCATTCTTTGCATCGAGCACTACGACCGACATTCTGACGAGATCGGTATTGATATGCTTTCTTGCATCCAGGCCTCCGGCAACATATCTCTCCATAGCCTTCTGCAGTTCAATCTGCAACTCTGCATCTATTGTAAGCTGTACATCTTCGGCCTTGAGATCGAAAAGTTCTCCGGTTTTATTGAATCTTTCAACAGCAACGCTACTCTCGCCGGCCTTGAGGAAAGGAACAAGCTTGCTGTAATCGCGTATGATGACATTCTGCCCATCGACAGTATCACATAACGAAAGGAATTTGCTCGGCCTATATACATCCTGCAACCTTACAGCCACAGGCTTGCCGTCGTCGTCACGCATAGTATTGTCATATCCTCTCAAATCGGAAAGATGCTTGTACTCCGCAACATATCCTACTCCATAATTATCCTCGGCCTGGAAGAAGAGTTTCGTATTGGCATCACCCAACATAAAATAGAGATGTTCACCGAACGGATAATAACGTCTTCTATGGTCCTCCTTGGGCTTTTCGAATCCAAGGCCTGTATAAAAATCATCTGACTCAAGATCTCCGTAATCGCTTGTTGCAAGCAACACACCGTTACGGTCATAGATATTTCCGGGTTTGAGCTTATCCGAAATCTTGAAGATACGCGGATTGTATTCAACCGTAGTGTTTCCCGACTCACCCTTCACATATAGCGGACGTACCAGAGTTGCATCACGACTCACGACCTGATAATTGAAGAATACGCCAAGCACTACAACCATCATTGTCAAATAAGCAAAGATGAGCAACGACAACGAATATGTATATTTACCGATATTCTTTCTGTTCAGTTCTGCCACAGCAGCATTCTTCACCGTTGTTTCATCAGCAGACCTGCCCGATATGGCAAGCACCATACCCATAGCCGCAAGATTCAATATCATACTCACCTTTCCATAACTGAAGAATGGAACAGTGACACCGGTAAGGGGAATCATACCTGTACTTCCCAAGGCAATGATGAGGAACTGCACCGCTGTAACTATCGCAATGCCCAGGCATAGATAGAAGGCAAAGGGATGGTTCGTCCTGAAACCGGCGACAAGTATCCTTTTCAGAAGGAAAGCCAATGTAAGTACAACAACAAGAACACCTACGAATCCCATCTGTTCGCCAATGCTCTCAAGCACCATGTCGGTATGAAAGGCCGGAATCTCGTGCGGATCTCCCGAGGCCAGTCCCTGACCGAAGAAGCCTCCCGAAGAGAGAGCCCATAATCCTTGTGCCACCTGCATATTCTCACCCGGCTCTGCCTCTTCTCCGTCAATGCCCAACTCGCCCCATACGTTTGTACACATGGCCTTGCGGCTCTCAAGTCGTTTTCCGGCATCTTCCAGAGGTCCTATGCTTGAAAGAAGCTGGCCACCGAATATGAATGCAAATATTATCAGGTTGAAGAGAATAGGCGACTCGAATATCTGTTTGCGTACAGCAAGACCATACAATATCCAAACGACAAACCATATTGTACCGCCAAGGAACAGACTGCCCATCTTGGAACCGAGCCACAATGCCAGGAGGAAAGTAAGTACACCATAAAGCAACATTGCGATATCGGAAGTCAACACCCTTGAGAAAATCATTTTGCCATTTTCGTCATAACAGTCGGTCTTTGATTTCACTATCGAATACATGAGTATGAAGGTGAATGCAAGAACCAATGCCGGACCCATATCACCAAGGGCCATATACAATACCATAAGGATACCCAGACCGGCAATAATCCATCCAAGAGACTTTAGTTTATTCCCGAACAGAGATGTATTTCCTTCGGCTGAATACTTGACTATATTATCGGCATAGCGGCAGAAATATGCTGCCATAAAGATTATTATCAGGTACTTCGTAATTTCACTCGGCTGGAACAGGATACCGATATTCAGGTTCACACGCATTCCACCAACAGCCTGACCCAATGGAGAGAAAAGCAACATAGTCAGTATTATACCCAAAAGAACATAACCGATTCCTTTTGGAGCCTTTTCCAGCCACTTCTCGATCGGCGAATAGAGCCGTGTGATGAAAAGCAGGTCAAGTATTATAAATGGCAGACATGGAACAAGAAGAAGCAATGCCAAGGTCTTGTACAGGAGATTACCTTCGCGAAGCCAGGATGTGAGATAACGCACCTTTGTACGGAAAGGTTTTACTATCCACAACAGACAATGCAAAGGCCCATCGAAATCCATCTTGAGCTTGCCCTGATAGAATTTTACAAAATCCACATTGTAGATAAGCACAATGAGGGCCACACCTATAAAAATACCATTAGCCATATCCACACCGAGCATCTTGTCGGTGAGAGGGTCATTTATTGAGAACATGTTGAGCAGACAGAAACCTGTCAACAACATAAGCAATGACAATATCGATGTATCGAACTTACGTTTCCTGAATTTAAGGAATAGTACCGCTCCCCACCATACGGCGAAGAAAATGAAAAGATTCCTGAAAAGAGTCGATTTGAACTCCTCCGGCGAGCGCACCGTCAATGCCGTGTCGCTCTTTATATGGTTCAATGTATTGTTTCCGAACAACGTCACCCTCAATTCTTTCTGAGTAAATCCGAGTTCCAGTACACCATCCTCGGCAACCTCTTTGAGCGTACCGTCAATTGTACCCTTTGCTGTACCATACTCAAACCCCATGGCCATAGGAAGCACACTGTATGAAGAATCGGGATTTAGTCCGCCGAAGGTTACTGTACCGTCCTTTCCAGTCACGGCATAAGCAATTACAGGGCTTGCCAATGAGTCTCTTGCAGCAATGCCATTGGCCTCGTCGGCAGCAAGAGAAATCATCCTATGCATCCTAAGACATACCTTCACACTATCGACACCCTTCACATCATTACCGAATGTCTTGGCTATGAAACCGGCAGTTGAATCCTTTTCGGTAATCCTGACCTTTATAGCATATCCATCTTTATGTCCAAGATCAACGGCCGAAGTGTCCGACAGCAACGAGACATCAACCGGGGACTTCAAGCCCAAATCGGCCAAGATAGCTTCATAACGCGAATTAATTGAGCTGTTCTTGAGAGAATCGGCATCGCGCCACGAAATCTTCCATGCGTTTTTCTTCAATGAATGGATATTCTCAAGAGGCAATTCCTTCTTGACGCCTTCCGCCAATTTTGCAGCAATGAAGTCAGCCTCTTCACGGCTCTCGATGTAACCGCGCGAAACAAGCATCTCTGACAATTTGTCTTCGTTGACATTGCCGGAAAGATTTACAGCAACCCCCTCCTTGTAATCCTTTTCTATCCTCTCGAAATATTCGGAATGATTCTTGTTCAAAAGAAGGAACAACAACGACACGACAACCGTCGCCAACAATAAAGGTATGTATTTTTTCATAGCCCGGTGTTTATATACTCTATAAATCCATTATAATACCGGGTGCAGTACCACATAGTCCCAAAGTCCGGCATCAAAATGCAAATTTAAGAAAAAATAAACAAACAACTGTTGTTTTTGGAATTAATCTCATTGAAATACAAGAATAAAAAATATTCCGCTAATGCGGAATATTATTACGTACATATGACCGGAAACAGAACCGACAAGGAAGGATACCGGACAACTTCAACCCTCATGTGCTTCAATCACATAAGAACAGTTCTGCATCTTGTGTGTAACAACCACCCTGACACCGAATTTTTCTGACACGTGACGAGCAATATGCTCGGCACTATAAACAGAACGGTGTTGTCCGCCGGTACATCCGCAACAGACCTGGATATGGGTAAAGCCACGTTTCTTATACGTATCGACCATGTTATCGACCAAGGCATATGCATTCACAAGGAATTCAGCTATATTGCTCTCTCTTTCAAGAAATTCAATTACCGGTTTATCCCTGCCGGTAAGTTTCTTGTAAGGCTCGTAACGTCCCGGGTTATGTATTGCACGGCAATCGAATACAAAACCGCCGCCATTACCCGAAATATCGTCGGGAATACCGCGCTTATACGAAAAGCTTACAACATCGACTATAAGCCCCTTCGCCTCATCACGCACAAACATCGGCAACCGTACTATCCTGTTTGCAAGCTCCAGCATATATGGAAAATCGCTATTTTGGGAAAGCAGTTCACACAATTGTCCAAGAGCTGCAGGGATACTCTCTACAAAAGTCTTTTTACGCTCAAAAAGTCCCCTATAGCCATACGCACCCAGGTTCTGTAGCAGACGGAATATACGGAACAGAGAAAGCATACTCATGAACTGTACCCTGTCAACCTGCTTGTATTGGGCAAGAGAGGAGAGATAAGCATCAATCATCGCACCTACAGCCTCTGCTGTATATCGGGCACGCGCCTGCCCCACGAACGATGCCACATCGTAATATATCGGGCCACGTCTGCCGCCCTGAAAGTCAATAAAATATGGCTCTGAATCCTTCAGCATCACATTACGCGACTGGAAATCACGATAAAGAAACACATTGTCGTTATCGCTGAGCAAAAGGGTTGCCAACCTGTCAAATTCATCCTCAAGCAAGGATTCATCAAACTCGATGCCCACACCTTTAAGGAAACAGTACTTGAAATAATTGAGATCCCACATCACGGTACGCTCGTTGAAGTCGCACACAGGATAACAAAGCGAGAAATCGAAATATTGCGGAACAGAGAACTGTATATGCGGCAGATAAGAGATTGTACGGCACAACACTCCGACATCATCGCTATCAAAGAAGCCACGTTCCCTTGCATTCAGCAAAGAATCATAGAGCGAAATATCGCCCAAATCCTCCTGTATATAACAGCGGCAGTCTGCCGAAACGGCAAGCACCTTCGGTGCCGGGAGAGCACTCCTGCGCAAGGCATCGGCAAGAGCGATAAAAGCCTTGTTCTCCTCCACTGAGGTGCCTATCATACCAATAACAGAGTTACTGCCTGACGAAAGTCTGTAATATACACGATTAGAGCCATCACCGGTGAGCCGTTGGACCGAAAGAGGCAACTCACCGTATATATTTCTGTATAGTTCTTTTATCTCATTAATCATATAAGTACATCTTGGAAGTATGCAATGCGAAGATAACACAAGTTTGCATAAAACAGAAACAGAACGGTTGTTTTTATAAAAGAAACGAGGGTGACCCAAGTCATCCTCGTTTTGCCAGGGATAAAAAAAGTAAAGTTCAGGACTTGCTCAAACGAGTAAAATGCGAAACCTGCTTTGCTATTCTACAACGAGTGCTGCCGAATTCCAGATACCGGATTTACTTTTTAGTCATCTCTTTGATATCATACAGGCAATACTCACTTTATAAGTACCTTCTTGCCATCAATAACATATATACCACCAACCGGATTCTCTACCCGTCTGCCCTGCAGGTCGTAAACGGCCTTCGGACTGCTGTTTTCTCCCATCACTTCGTCAATACCGGTCTCGGATGTAACAACAAGTATCACATCTATTATCTGACCGCCGTAATTTGAGAAAGTACCTCCAAAATTGCTGTCGCTGTCACCGGCAGGATCAATACTGCACCAGTCTTGCTTTATGCGCATACGGTAGCTGCCGGTCTCTGACGGAACAGCAAATGCAGGCAACACAGTCTTGCTACGGCTGTCGCCGCTAATTGCATCACCGATACTGTTCCATCCGCTATTGTCGCTGCTACCGCCATTGTTGTAGAATGAGTAAGCTACAAGGTCGCCGGCAGGAGCCCAATTACTACCCTCTTCTATACTAGCAGCAAAACCATCAGATGCAAAATCGACATAAATATAATGGTTTACCCAAGAGCCTTCGGTCACAACCTCAAAAGTTACCTGCTCGCCCGGAGCTGCTACAAGCCACGACTCTTTGCCTGTAATATCAAGATACTCCTCCAGCTGCTCTTCCGAAGAGAGTTCATAGACAGACTCGCCATGTACAGGGCTGACCAATCTTACAGACGTAATATTACGCTCGGCATAATTCCTTGTTCCTGTATTCGCCGGAGTATAATCAACATCTCCCGGTTCGGGTGTCGGATCCGGATCGGGTTCAGGCTCAACCGTTTCATTCATGATTACCTCCAACATAAAATCAACTATCTGCCCGCCATTGTCCATAAAGTCGCCGAACTTGCCATCCTGGTCACCGGCAGGATCTATGTTGCACCAATCCAATTTTGCACGCACCCTGTAGCGACCGGCTGTTGAAGGAACAACAAACGAAGGCAATGCGACCGTACTGCGATTATTGCCGCTGACAGACTCTCCAGCACTATTCCATCCGTCAGCATCACTGTCGGCACCATTATTATAGAACGAATATGAAACAAGATCCCCAGCAGGCTGCCAGTTGCTGCCTTCGGCAATAGATGCCGTAAAGCCATCCGAACCGGCATCGACATAAAGATAGGCATTCATCCAAGATGCATCACCGATATCCAGCAACACCCTGACTGTTTCACCGGCCACTGCCTTCATAACCACACTGTCCGAATAGTCATTATAACACAAATTCGAGCTATTATCGACTTGCAGGGTATTAGCCTCATCATCAACATAGCTCTCAGCAATCATGGTAACACCGGTTATCCAACGGTCAAGTCTAGTCTTCTCTCCGGTATAAGCCGGAGTGTAATCGACATCACCGGTCCCCGGGTCCGGTTCAGGCTCCGGATTTGGGTCAGGGTCAGGATTTGGGGTAACAGTCTCTTTCTTGAACTGTATTGTGTATGTATGCACATTACTGCTGTTCGATGCATAATCGTTACCCTTGACCTTTATAGTAAGTACCTTTGTTGATTCGTTGAACGACTTCTCTATTGTAGCTCCCCGACCATTTGATGTTACAGACAATTTGGATGCATCGTAATCGGCATCGATACTGTATGCACTCTGCCCTTTAACAAAATAGTTCTTTCCGTCATAGTTCAAAGAGGCGAGTTCCGAGTAATAGACAAACTGGATGTCATCGACTTCAAGGGTACTGCCATCCTTGACATTATCCCTTGTCCAGTAATCACCGCTTGAGATTATGACATTCAGCTTTTCGGGAATCCCATTGTTCTTATAACTAAGAGGCACAGTAATCTCCTGCCAGCCGTTGGTAGTGGTAAAGGTATAATCACAACTTGCCACCAGAGTACCGCTTTGCACCAAATTACTCTCCTTTCCCATAACAGCACGGTCGGTATCGTCTTTCACATCCTCCGATGCCGAAGACTTTACATTGCTCTTGAATGTTCCATTCCATAGATATACAATTATATGGGCTGCCTCTCCCGTACCGCCAGTACGGTTGAACCATCCTTTAATAGCATCGGGGCGATGAGTGAAAGAGATACCGCCATATGCACCGCCGTCACATTGGGATACAGTACTTACAGCATAGACCCAAGGTGTTGCAAATGTTATGAATGCCGGCGCATTCGAACCAATACTGGCTGCACCGATCCACTTATTCTGCATTTTTACTGCCGTAGAGCCATTATAACTAGCACTTGCTGATTTAAAGATCAAAGTCTCGGTTTTTTCTACGTTAAAAAACACTTTGACATTTTGATTTATACTTGAACCGTTCCAACCGGAAGGTTCATCACCTGGACGCTTACGCATCTCATTGCCATTAGACGATTGATATGTATTCCCGGCATTTCCATCCCCTTTCCAACTCTCGAAATTACCATTCGGCAGCTGCTGTGCCTGCGTACACAAAGCGAATGAAAACAGAAATAAAGAAGTTATTATTTTTCTCATAACAAATGTGATTATAATTCATTTAAAAAAACCAATTGGGCCGTTGCCGAATTATTACAGATACAGATTGAGTATTGGAATAACATGAACTCACAACCGCTGGAAATCCAATCCGACGAATTTTGCGCAAAGATAAGGCATACAGATAAATAATTGAAAAGATTGGTCTTTTTTTTATCATTTTACAACATTTTTTAAAAGAATCGCTACAAGCAACGTGCACCATCAATACAAAATGCTCCACAAAACATATTTTTACAAACCTTTTGCTTCAAAAACAAAATGCATACAAACTTTTTTCCAACAAAAACAAAAAATCACTTACATTTCTTTATTTTTTAAAACATCCTTATTATATTTGCAGAGGTTTTACGAAAACTATTTTTTAAGAAAGCAGAAAAACCTTTTACCAATAACAGCAGACAGCAAAAATTATATAAAAATGAAAGTAGCATCCACACTTGAGAACCTTAAGAAAAGATTCCCGAACGAGCCTGAATATTTCCAGGCTGTAGAAGAGGTATTACACTCCATAGAGGAGGAATACAACAGACATCCCGAATTTGAGGCGAATAACCTTATAGAAAGGTTATGTATCCCCGACCGCATCTTCACATTCCGCGTTACATGGGTCGATGACAAAGGCAACGTACAGGTAAACACAGGATACCGTGTACAACACAACAACGCGATAGGCCCATACAAAGGCGGCATACGTTTTCACCCTTCGGTAAATGTAGGCATACTCAAATATCTGGCTTTCGAGCAGACCTTCAAGAACTCGCTCACCACTCTTCCTATGGGCGGCGCAAAAGGAGGTTCCGACTTCGACCCGAAAGGCAAGAGCGATAACGAGGTAATGCGTTTCTGCCAGGCATTCATAACTGAACTTTGGCGCAACATAGGTCCCGAGATGGATGTTCCCGCAGGTGACATCGGTGTGGGCGGACGCGAAGTAGGATACATGTTCGGCATGTACAAGAAACTCACACGCGAATTCAACGGAGTATTCACAGGTAAAGGACTTGAGTTCGGCGGTTCGCTCATACGTCCCGAAGCTACAGGTTACGGTAATATATACTTCCTGCAGGAGATGCTTGCCACACGCGGCGAAACCATCCAGGAAAAGACATGTCTTGTTTCAGGTTCGGGAAATGTAGCACAATATACAGTTGAGAAAGTAATCCAACTCGGCGGCAAGGTTGTTACCATGAGCGATTCCAACGGTTACATCTATGACCCCGACGGTATCGACCGTGAGAAACTCGACTTCATTATGGAATTAAAGAACGTACGTCGCGGTCGAATCAAGGAATATGCCGACAAGTACGGCTGCAAATATGTTGAGAACGCAAGACCTTGGAGCGAGAAAGGCGACATAGCATTGCCTTCGGCAACACAGAACGAGATTAATGGAGAAGAAGCAAAGACACTTGTTGCAAACGGAGTCATAGCTGTATCGGAAGGCGCAAACATGCCATCGACACCTGAAGCAATACACACATTCCAGGCAGCAAGAATACTGTACGCCCCTGGCAAAGCATCTAACGCAGGAGGCGTTTCTGTTTCGGGCCTTGAAATGAGCCAGAATTCGGGCAAGCTCAACTGGAGCAGTGCAAAAGTTGACCAGATGCTGCACGAGATAATGCACAATATACATAGTGCATGCGTTAAGTACGGCACATGCGATGACGGCTACATCGACTATGTAAAGGGCGCCAATGTAGCAGGATTCTTAAAGGTTGCCAAAGCCATGATGGCGCAGGGAATTGTGTAAACAAACAAGCTCGACAAGGCCGGCAGCATAAGGTCGCGCGTGGCATGGACGAAGTTCATGCAGCGCGGGTTGCGAAAAGACGGACTTGTCAAAGTCGCTAAGGCCATGATGGCCCAAGGAATTGTCTGATTCGACTTTTGCAGCTGCCACATAAAGCACTTGACACATTCGGCAAATTCACACTTTGCATAGTATGATATAATTTTACAAAAGCGAATCCGGGTTTAGCCCGGATTTTGCTTTTGTATGTACGTTATTTTAAGTATCTTCGCAGACAGCAAAAACAGAGACACATTTATGTTGAAAAAGACAAACGCCTGGCTATGGATTCCGACGCTATACTTCGCATCGGGACTACCCTACCATGCCATAACATCCATCTCCGACATAATGTACAAGGACATGGGTATAAGCAACGGAGAAGTAGCATTCTACACAAGTTTCCTGCTCATCCCATGGACTATCAAACCGCTATGGAGCCCTTTTGTTGAGATGATAAGCACAAGGCGCAAATGGACAATCATATCACAAGGGCTATTGGCTCTTTGCTTTGCCCTTATCGCCTTGTTCATCCCATCCGACAGTTTTCTCATTCTCACCTTCATCGGCTTCCTGCTAGGCGCATTCGTTTCCTCGACACACGACATTGCGCTCGACGGATTCTACATACTTGCCTTGCCACAGGAACAGCAATCGTTCTTCTCCGGAATACGCAACACATTCTACCGCATTGCAACGGTATTCAGTTCGGGAATACTGGTAATGCTGGCATACAAGTTCGGTTATATCCTCGGCAGTGATGCAATGGCATGGAGTGCCACATTTGCCACAACCGCATTGATAATGGGAGTGCTGTTCCTGTACCACAGGAAATCAATGCCAAAGCCCGAGAGCGATGTAGCCCAGACACCCCAAAGCATAAAGGAAATTTTCTACAGTTTCGGAGATATAATAAAGACATACTTCCAGAAACCACGTATCTGGGCAACCCTGTTGTTCCTTTTGCTCTTCCGCTTCCCCGAAGCACAACTGGGCAAAATCGGGAAGTTCTTCCTTTTGGATGATACAGGTGTAGGCGGTCTTGCTTTAGACAAAGGAGATGTCGGTTTCCTGAATGGTGTCGTAGGCGTTGCAGGACTCATAGCCGGAGGAATATTGGGCGGAATATGCATCTCGCGCAAGGGACTGAAATATTGGCTCTGGCCCATGGTGGTTGCAATATCATTACCCGATGCCGTATATGTATATATGAGCATGGTACAGCCCGAAAGTTTTACCATAATAGGCAGCTGCATATTTGTCGAACAACTTGGTTACGGATTCGGTTTTACAGCATATACATTGTATATGATATACATAGCACAGGGCAAATACCCTACTGCCCATTTCGCCATATCTACAGCATTCATGTCGCTTGGTATGATGCTGCCGGGAATGATTTCGGGAAAGATACAGGAATGGCTCGGGTATGAATACTTCTTCATTTGGGTAATGCTGTGCACGGCTGTAACCTTTGCAGTCTCTGCCGTAGTAAAGATCGACCCCGGTTTCGGCAAAAGAGAGAAATAGAACCAGATGAAAAGAGATGCGGAATCAGGAGCAAAAAAATCAATTGAGTTGCTTTGTACTCCAGACCGTTTGCATTATCTTTACAAAATATTTAGAACAGATTTCGGATGATACTTATAGCAGATAGCGGATCGACAAAGACAGATTGGGTACTGTGCGGAAACGGCAGGGTTATATCCAGAGTCAGAACTCAAGGACTGAACCCCACATTACAGAGCGAGGAAGAGATTCTCGATGTCCTATCAAACGAATTGGCTGGAAATATTGAAACCACGCAGGTGGACGAGATTCACTTCTACGGAGCCGGTTGTGCATATGAAACAGCAAACAACAGGATGAGGAATGCCCTCAGCGTAATATTTACAGCTGGCAACATTGAGATAAACAGCGATCTCCTCGGTGCCGCACGTTCATTGTGCGGACATGAAGAGGGCATCGCCTGCATCCTTGGTACAGGTTCCAACTCCTGCCTATTCGACGGAGAGAAGATTACAGGCAACACCCCATCGCTCGGATACATACTCGGTGACGAAGGAAGCGGCTCATACCTGGGACGCAGATTATTGAGCGACTGTCTGAAGAAACAGTTGCCACAGGAGATTCGGAACAGATTCATGGAGCAATACAGACTCGACATTGCAACTATACTGGAGAGAGTGTATCACTCACCGCTCCCGAACAGATGGCTTGCAAGTTTTACACCATTCCTTGTAGAGCACAAGGAGATACCCGAGGTAAAGGCCATGCTTATCCAATGCTTCACGGAATTCTTCAAGCGCAACACAATGGTGTACCGCCGTTCATGGTTGCCTATACATATCGTAGGAGGCGTAGGTGTAAGTTTTGCAGATGAGATAAAGGAGACTGCCGAAAGTCTGGGATTCTCTGTAGGGAAAATCACCGAAGCTCCAATTGACGGACTTATTGAATATCACAAAAAATAAATGATTATGAAAAAAACATTTTTTACAGCAATTGCCTTGAGCGGTGCACTTTTCATAGCATCGTGTGGCAGCAAACAAGAGAACACAGATGAAATATCTGTTGAAAAAATCGACACACTCTCCTACATCGCAGGTATGGAGGTTGCCAACAGCATTGAAAATCAAGTAATACCTTCATACAAGGCCGATTTCGATGTACTTTTCGAAACCTTGAAACAAGCAATGGATCCTAATGCGACAATCACAGTCGAAGGAGAGACATTCAACAAGAACAACATGCAGGAAGTTGCCATCAAATACTTTACTCCGGAATTGCAGGCACGTCTGATAGCTGCGATTAACGACAGCACAGGGAAAACAGAAATATACACCAACGAAAAGGAGAAGAAGGTTATTTCGGCTCTAATCGGTGCAGACATGGGATACAGTTCAGCAAATGCAAAGATGTTCGAAATTGACAAGAACTCTTTCCTGGCAGCTATAAGCGAAGTCCATAAAGGGGAAGGCAGAATCACCGAAGAGCAAGCAACGAAATTCATCGAGAACTACTTCACTGTTGTACTCCCCGAACAGAACAAGAAAGAATCGGAAATGTGGCTTGCCGAAATAGAAAAGCAGCCAGGAGTTGCAAAAACCGCAAGCGGCATCCTTTACAAGATAGAGAATGCAGGCGACAGCAACGTGAAGGCCACAAATGATGAAGATGTTGTAAAAGTGCTCTACACAGGAAAAACAAAGGATGACAATGTATTCGACAGCAACCGCTGGAGTGATTTGCCGGAGCAACGCAAGGAGATGATTAAGTTTTACCAGCCCGACCAGGCAGAGAAAGACAACCCTGCCGAATTCCCGCTCAACAGAGTCATCAAAGGATGGACAGAGGGCATGAAACTTGTTGGCAAAGGCGGCAAGATTACATTATGGATTCCTTCAGAGCTAGCATACGGCGAGCAGGGTGCAGGACAGGATATAGGCCCCAACCAAGCATTGCGTTTCGATGTTGAACTGCTCGATGTAATACCTGCAAAATAAGACAAAGCAAACAACAGGAACAACAAAAACAACAATGACGGTGACCGCATGCGGTCACCGTCATTGTTGTTA
>JAFXHQ010000077.1 GCA_017536325.1 Bacteroidaceae bacterium | reverse complement strand
GTGGTGTGGCTTTCAAGATTGAGAAGCATGTGCATAACTATCCGCACTGCTGGCGTACCGACAAGCCGGTGCTCTATTATCCGCTCGACAGCTGGTTCGTACGTGCCTCACATATGAAGGAGCGCATGAGCGAGCTCAACAAGACAATAACATGGAAGCCCGAATCTACCGGTACAGGCCGTTTCGGCAAGTGGCTTGAGAACCTCAACGACTGGAATCTGAGCCGTAGCCGTTATTGGGGTACACCGTTGCCGATATGGACAAGTGAGGACGGCGAGGCTATTTGTATCGGTTCGGTAGAGGAACTCTACAATGAAATAGAAAAGGCTGTTGCTGCCGGTGTTATGACAAGCAATCCATATAAGGATAAAGGCTTTGTTCCCGGTGATTACAGCAAGGATAACTACGACAAGATAGACTTGCACCGTCCTTATGTTGACGATATCAAGCTTGTATCTTCAACCGGCAAGGTGATGACACGCGAACTCGACCTCATTGACGTTTGGTTCGATTCCGGTGCTATGCCTTATGCCCAGATACACTATCCTTTCGAGAACAAGGAGATACTTGACAACCGCACTGTTTATCCAGCCGATTTCATTGCAGAGGGCGTTGACCAGACACGTGGCTGGTTCTACACATTGCATGCGATAGGTACAATGGTGTTCGATAATGTAGCATTCAAGACTGTCATTTCAAATGGTCTTGTGCTTGACAAGAACGGTGACAAGATGTCAAAACGTCTGGGCAATGCTGTGGATCCGTTCAGTACTATCGAGAATTACGGCAGTGATGCTCTGCGTTGGTATATGATTACCAACTCGGCTCCATGGGACAACCTCCGTTTCAATGAAGAGGGTGTCAAGGAGGTTACACGCTCATTCTTTGGCAAACTTTACCAGACATACAGCTTCTTTACGATGTATGCCAATGTGGATGGCTTTACATTCTCGGAACCGGAGTTGCCTCTTTCAGAGCGTCCCGAACTCGACCGTTGGATTTTGTCGGAACTCAATACTCTGGTCAAGAACGTCAATGATTGCCTGAATGATTATGAACCTACAAAGGCGGGTCGTCTTATCCAGGAATTCGTGATAGATAATGTCAGCAACTGGTTTGTGCGTCTGAGCCGCAAGCGTTTCTGGGGTTCAGATATGAGCAATGACAAACTGTCGGCATATCAGACTCTTTATACATGTCTTGAGACTGTCTCTCGCCTTATGGCTCCTATTGCCCCGTTCTATGCCGATCGCCTCTATCAGGATCTTACTTCTGTTACAGGCCGTGGCGATGCATCGTCGGTTCATCTTGCAAGATTCCCCGAGTGCGACGATGCTGTTGTCGATACAGAACTTGAGTATCGTATGAAGCTTGCACAGCAGATATCGTCAATGGTGCTTGCACTGCGCAAGAAAGAGGCTATCATTGTTCGTCAGCCTTTGCAGAAGATTGCCATACCGGCTGCCGACGAGACAATGAAGGCACGTATCGATGCTGTGAAACAGCTTATACTGAGCGAAGTGAATGTAAAGGAACTTGAGTTTGTCGAGGGCGACGGAATTCTAGTGAAGAAGATAAAGTGTAACTTCCGTACTCTTGGCAAGAAGTTCGGAAAGCTGATGAAGAGTGTCAATGCAGCAGTGACTGATATGTCGCAGGAGCAGATAACCGAGCTAGAGAAGAACGGAACAATAACATTGCAGGTTGAAGGTACCGATGCTCTTATAGAACTTGCAGATGTGGAAATCTACAGCGAGGATGTTCCGGGTTGGACTGTTGCCAACGAAGGGGCATTGACCGTTGCACTTGATGTAGAGGTTACCGAAGAACTCAAGCGCGAGGGTGTGGCACGCGAGATTGTGAAGAAGATACAGGCTATACGCAAGGATAGCGGTTTTGACATTACAGACCGCATATCGGTAACTCTCTCAAGCAACGTGTTGAGCGATGCGGCAGTAGAGCAGTTCCGCGATTACATATGCAATCAGGTGTTGGCCGATACACTTGTTGTCGATGCTTCTCTTGCAGCCGGTGAGGAGATTGAACTCGACGGTGCATCCATAAAAGTTACCGTTGAGAGGAAGTAAAGAAAAACAATAGAATACTAACCGTAATAAATTATTTTTGATATGGCAGAAAAAGTTCGTTATTCAGATGAGGAACTTGAAGAGTTCCGTCAGGTGATTCTTCAGAAACTGGAACTTGCGAAGAGAGACTATGACCAGATAATGAGAGCATTGCGCCATGAGGATTCCAATGATGTTGCCGATACTTCGCCTACATACAAGGGTCTTGAGGACGGAAGCGATGCTGCATACCTTGAGGAGCAGATGCAGATAGCAAGCCGCCAGGCAAAGTTCATTCAGGGATTGCAGGCAGCACTCATTCGCATAGAGAACAAGACATATGGTATATGCCGTGAAACAGGCAAGCTTATCTCTAAGGAACGTCTTATGGCTGTGCCTCATGCGACATTGAGCATTGAGGCAAAGAAAAGCAGATAATTCTGGTAGATGGAACTCACTGTAAAGAAACGCAATTGGATTGTACTCTCGTCATTGACGCTTGCAGTTGTCATTGACCAGGTAATAAAGATAATCGTGAAGACCAGTATGACTCTCGGTGAGAGCATATCGGTCTTCGGCGATTGGTGTCAGATCAAGTTCATAGAGAATAACGGTATGGCTTTCGGAATGGAATTCCTGGGAAAGACATTCCTGACATCGTTCCGCATAATTGCCGTTTCTCTGTTGGGATACTATCTGTACAAGATTCTCAAAGCAAACAAGCACCCCCTGGGATATATGCTATGTATTGCTTTTATACTTGCTGGTGCACTTGGGAATATCTTTGATTGCCTTTTCTATGGTGAGATATTCTCGTCGAGCCATGGTGCTGTAGCTGAGTTCGTGCCATGGGGTGAAGGTTACTCGTCATTTATGCATGGTGAAGTGGTGGATATGTTCTATTTCCCGTTGTTTACATGGCCCGATTGGGTACCCTTCGTCGGTGGTGACATATTCTTCAGCCCTGTGTTCAATATTGCTGATGCCTGCATAAGTTGTGCTATTGTGGCATTGCTGATTTTCTATAGACGCTTTTTGCTTTCCTGATTTATGATAAACCGTATATTTAGGATTCTGCCGTTTGTCGCGCTCATGGCATTTGTGTCATGTAAGGTTGAAATGCCCAAGGATGTCATACCCCAAGGCAAGATGGAGGAAATCCTGTACGACTATCATATGGTGCAGTCAATGTCGTCGGAGTATGCGTCTGACTCGTTCAAGGAGAAACTCTTCTATGAGTATGTGTTTGCAAAACACAATGTGACAAAAGAGCAGTTCGATTCTTCAATGGTATGGTACAACCGCTATCCTAAACATATGCTCAAGATTTATGAAAACCTTGAAGCAAAGCTCGAAAAAGAGATTGATGCGTTTGGCGATATAAAAGGAACCCTTGACGAAGGCGTTTCATTGAATGTGGCATATCTGGCAACAGATACAGCCGAATTATGGACAAGTACCCCGAGCAAGATGCTGCTTGCAACTCCACTTCATAGTAATCTCACATTTGCTTTTGAAACATCCGATACGGCCTTTGTGGCAGGAGACAGTCTTTCGTTCTCCTTCAATGCTTCATTTGTGCCTGGCAGGTCAGAGGGTATTAAACAGGAGGCTTACGCGGCTGTCATAGTCGATTATATTGACGGAACATCTGAAAATTCAAGTGTAAGTATCACCAACACGGGGGCTGTGGCATTGTCATTGAACAGGAATTACCAGAGCCGTCTTAAGGCAATGAGCGGTTTCGTCTATTACTTCGATAATGACACTACAGCTTCTTCGCGACTTGTACTTACCGGTATTTCAGTCACAAGGATACATCCCGAAAAGAAAGACGACATGACTGATGGCAAGAAGGGTGGTATGACCAATAGAAACAGAGATAAGTGATGCTCTTTTTGGCACGTGAATTACATTTGCACTCCGGAGAACGGCTGAACAACTATGTGTTGAAGATAGATGATGGTAAAGTTGTCGATATGTTCCCCTTTGAGTCGGAGTGTGCTGCAATGCAGCTTGTGGATGTAGTAGTGATAAAGTCTTCTCCGGCGGTTGATGGCGAAATAATAAACGAAGATACCTTTTCGGCAGGTCGTTCCGGAAGGTATCTTTGTGCTTATTCGGTTGCCTATGACGGTACTTTGCACCCTCTGTGAGTGTAGTGCTATTTCATGCGCCGGCGGAATTCGCTGCATACTATGGCTGTAGCTGTAGATACATTCAGTGATTCCGATGTTTTGCGCCCTGTGGGGAAGTTCGGTATAAGTAACCTTTCTGTAATCAACGAAGCGCACCCATCACTTATTCCATTGCCTTCATTTCCCATAACGATAAGCCCGTTTGGCGTAAGTGTGGTAGAATATATATCATCACCGTCGAGGAATGTTCCATAAACAGGAATTTTGCCTTTTAATGATGATATGAACTCTTCAAGGTTTACATAATGTACCCTTACACGGCCGATCGCACCCATTGTGGCCTGTATTGTTTTGGGGCTATACGCGTCGGCACAGCCTATGGAGCAGTAGATGTCTTCAATGCCGAACCAATCGGCTATGCGTATTATTGTTCCTAAATTTCCCGGATCCTGCACGTTGTCCAATGCAAGGCTTAGGTTGCTTTGTGCGGCTGTCATGTCAATTTCAAAGACAGGTTGTCTGAAAATGCAAATGACACCTTGTGGGGTGCGCAGAAAACTGGCACGCTTTATTTCCTCCTCGCTTGCTGTTATTATCTCAACATTCTGTGTAATCCTGTGTGAAGATATCCACTCTTCTGTTGCTATCAACTTTTCGGCCTTCATTCCGGCATTCATAAGATCTATGACCGTCTTGCTGCCTTCTGCTACGAAAAGTCCGCTCTCTTTCCTGAATTTTTTCAGTTCCAGGGTCTTGATATTCTTCAATAATGCCTTGCTTATCATTGTCGGGTATATGTTTGTTCCAGAGAAATCAAATCACTCTTGAAATTGCTACTTTCAAACGCGAAGATACCTTAAATCTTGTGGATTATTTGTATATTTGCGAGAATTTTTAAAAATTGGGTATAATAATGTCTGCCAGTAGGTTCATATGCTTTTTTGTCTGCACACTGCTGTTGCTTTCCTGCTCTGTGAAGAAGTTCATTCCTGAGGGGAAGTACCTGCTTGACGATGTGGACATCATATCTACAACCAATGCTGAAAATGCAGAGAATGCCAACAGTCTGGTCCGTCAGAAACCCAATTCCAAGTGGTTCAGCCTTATAAAGGTTCCGATGTACACATATGCCTTGTCGGGTACCGATTCTACAAAATGGATAAACCGTAAATTGCGTCTCTTAGGTGAAGCTCCGGTGATTTTCAACCCTGTACTTGCAGAGAGAAGCCGTCTGAACATAGAAAAGATGTTGGTCAATGATGGTTATCTGCATGCACGTGTAGATACTGCATATGTTATCGATGAGAAAAAACGACGTCTCACTGCCGTATATTATCTTCATGAACGCGAACGTTATTATATTTCCGATATAAATGTGGCCATAGAGGACAAGGATATCGAGAGAATCCTTCTTTCCGATACGCTCTCTTCCTCATTGCTGCGTCCCGGAATGTCTTTCAGTGTCGATAACATGGAAATGGAACGTCGCCGTATAACCGGTTATCTGCGCGACAACGGCTACTATCTCTTCCAGAAGGATTATATAACCTTTATAGCTGATACGGCACACTATTCCAACAAGGTGAAGCTGACAATGAAAATTGCCCGCCCTATGCATTCCGACAATTCTACCAAGATTAACCACAAGCAATACCGAATCAATAAAATATATTATGTCTCGGGGGCCGGTTTGCGTTTTGACGAAGCATCATTTTCCGATTGCGATACACTCTCATTCGGAGACCATTCGTTCCTTTATACCGACGATATGGTCCTGCGCCCGCGTCTTCTCATGAATAATACTTATATCGTTCCCGGTGGGTTATATTCGCAGAGTGACGTGGAGAGAACGCAGAATGCATTTGCGCAGTTTACGGCACTCAAATATACAACATTGAGAATGGTAGAATGTCCTCACGATCCCTATATGCTTGACTGCTATATAATGTATGAACGCAGTAAACGACGTTCTGTAAGTCTCGATATCGAGGGAACCAACACTGCCGGAGACCTTGGTGCTGCGGCATCCGTATCTTTTACCGACAGGAATCTCTTCAAAGGTTCAGAACTCCTTTCGTTGCGTCTTTTCGGTGCCTATGAGGCCATATCGGATCTATACGGATATACAGGTGACAAGTATTGGGAATACGGAGCTGAACTGAGCCTGCGTCTTCCCGGAGGACTTGCATCTTCGTTTGTCCCATCGAAAAAAAGACTGCTTTCGTCATCGACATTGTTTGCGGTGAAATTCAACTCGCAGATACGGCCCGAATTCAAGCGACGTGTGCTCTCCGGCTCATGGAGCTATATCTGGAGCAGCAATCAGGAATCGCAGCATAAACTCGACGTCATTGACCTCAGTTATATATATGTTCCCTGGATTGCCGATACGTTCAAGAAGGAGTATCTCGACAGTATCTCAAACAGAAATTCAATCCTTAAATACAACTATGAGAACCTTCTTATCACCAAGTTGGGATATTCATACACCTACAACTCGTCATTGAACAAGGATAACCGTTATGACCGTGTCGTACATTCGTTGAGAACAAACATTGAATGTTCCGGAAATATATTGTATGCAGCCAATAAGATTTTGGGCAGCACGCGCAACAGCGAAGGACAATATACATTTTTGAATATTGCGTATGCCCAATACGTAAAAGGAGATATTGACTATACTACCCGTATCAAATTCGACAACAGAAATTCACTGGTCATTCATGTCGGTGTGGGTGTTGCATACCCATATGGCAATTCAAGGATTCTGCCTTTCGAGAAACGTTATTTTGCAGGAGGTGCAAACGGAATGCGTGGATGGTCGGTGCGCACGCTCGGTCCGGGACATTACAGGAACAAGGGCAGCAGTATCGATTTTATAAACCAGTCGGGTGATATCAAGCTCGACATGAATGTAGAATTCCGTACCCATCTGTTCTGGAAACTGCATTCTGCGGTCTTTATTGATGCCGGTAATATTTGGACCATACGTTCATATAAAGAGCAGCCTGGCGGACAGTTCAAGATAGGGACATTCTATGAGGATTTAGCCTTTTCCTATGGCCTTGGCTTGAGATTCGAGATGGATATGTTCGTTTTCAGGCTCGATGCCGGAGTGAAGGCTGTTGACCCGGCATTTACGGGAAAGGATAAATATCCTATTATAACTCCACGATTCAGGAATATGGCATTGCATTTTGCAATAGGCTATCCTTTCTGATTTGTGGTGTAGTTGATGAAGAAAAAGAAAATAGATATATGGAGATTCGTTTTATGAGTATCGGTAGCGGAAGCTGCGGTAACTGTTACTATCTGGGGGTAGGAGATTATGGCATTCTAATCGATGCCGGCATCCCCTCCAAGACAATAAGGAATGCTCTGAAGAAGGAGGGAATACCCTTTGAGAGCATATGTGCGCTGTTCGTGACACATGACCATGCCGACCATATAAAGTCGCTTGGGGTAATATCGTCAAAGGCCAATATACCTGTGTATGCGACGAGGGAGGTGCACGAGGGTATTACCAAGAACTATTGCATATCGAAACCAATAGAGCCTATGCATGTACGTTACGTGGAGAAGGAGGAAAAAATCATATTCCGCGACTTGGAGATAACTCCTTTCGAGGTACCGCATGACGGCAGTGACAATGTAGGTTATTTCATTGAGGTCGGTGACAAGAAGTTCTGTATTGCAACCGATTTGGGCGAGATAACAGATGTGGCATCATCGTATATCGACCAGGCCAACTATCTTGTCATAGAGTCCAATTACGAAGAGCAGATGCTTGCCATGGGCCGCTATCCTGAATTTCTCAAGGTACGTGTCTCGGGGCCCCGTGGCCATTTGAGTAATCAGGTAACGGCAAAGTATCTTGCATCGCATTTCAACGAACACCTCAGATATATATGGTTGTGTCATCTCAGCGAGGAGAACAACCATCCGGAGCTGGCATACAAGGCTGTGACAATGGAGTTCGGAGACTATGGCATCATTGCCGGGAAGGATGTACAGCTTAATGTCCTCAAGCGTACCACGCCTTCACAATTATACCGTTTGTGATTTTTTAGATAAAGTATCAACAATAATTATAAAGTTATGAATTTTGTACAGGAACTTAAATGGAGGGGTATGATCCAGGATATGACCCCGGGAACAGAAGAACAGTTGCAGAAGGAGATGACAAGCGCATACTTGGGTATTGACCCTACTGCCGATTCACTCCACATCGGTCACCTTGTAGGTGTTATGATGCTTCGTCATTTCCAGCTTTGCGGCCACAAACCAATAGCCCTTATCGGCGGTGCTACAGGTATGATCGGCGACCCATCGGGCAAGTCGAAGGAACGTGTGCTCATTGACGAGGAGAAGTTGCGTCACAATCAGGAGGCATTGAAGAAACAGCTTGCCCATTTCCTCGATTTCGACAGCGATGCTCCTAATGCGGCAGTGCTTGTGAACAACTATGATTGGATGAAGGAGTTTACTTTCCTCGACTTTATACGTAACATTGGCAAGATGATTACCGTAAACTACATGATGTCAAAGGACTCTGTTAAACGCCGTCTCTCCGGCGAGGCAGGAACCGATGGCATGTCATTCACGGAATTCACATATCAGCTCCTTCAGGGCTACGACTATGTTCACCTTAACGAAACCCATGGCTGCAAATTGCAGTTGGGCGGTGCCGACCAGTGGGGCAACATTACAACCGGTACCGAGATGATACGCAAGATGTCAGGCAATGAGGTTTTTGCTCTTACATGTCCGCTCATAACCAAGGCCGACGGCAAGAAGTTCGGTAAGACCGAGCAGGGTAATATCTGGCTCGACAAGCGTTACACATCACCTTACCGTTTCTATCAGTTCTGGCTCAACGTAAGCGATGACGATGCCGAGAAGTATATCAAGATATTCACATCTATCTGTCGTGAGGAAATAGAGGCACTTGTTGCAGAACATGCAGAGGCTCCGCATATGCGTCTGTTGCAGAAACGTCTGGCCAAGGAGGTAACTCTTCTCGTTCATGGCGAGGAGGAGTACAACAAGGCTGTAGAAGCATCGAATATACTCTTTGGAAACGCCTCAACCGATGCACTGCGCTCACTCGATGAGGATACCCTGCTTGCAGTGTTCGATGGCGTTCCTCAATTCGAGGTGTCCCGTGATGCCATTAACGAAGGTGTGAAGGCTGTTGATCTTACAACAGACATGGCAGCGATATTCGCTTCTAAGGGCGAGATGCGCAAACTGGTGCAGGGTGGCGGTGTTTCCATAAATAAAGAGAAACTCGCTGCTTTCGATCAGGTCATAAACGCAGATAATCTGCTTAATGAGAAATATATCCTTGTTCAGAAGGGTAAGAAAAACTATTTTCTCATTATTGCTAAGTAATATTCATATTATGGCCATAAACAGCTGGTGCGTCACTTTAAAGTGACACACCAGCTGTTTATATCCGGTTGTAATCTAAGTTTTTATTCCCCAACAAAAAAGAGGATGACACACGTCATCCTCTTTTTTGTTGTTTTTTGAATCTTTTCGATTACTTCTTCTCAGGCATGAACTGAGCTGCCAACATACCGAGTGCACCGATGAATGCGAGCAGTGAACCGATACCGAAGCCAAGATATTCGCTAGTCCAGACAAGGATAACTGTAAGAGCAAGAACACCGGCTGTAATTGCGTTAAGCTTTGTAACGTTGCCCTTAACGGCTGTCATAACCAAGTTAACGATTACAAGAACCAAAGATGCAACCATGAGGATTGCTGTAAAGACAGAACCAATGAATGCTGCAGTCATTACACCGAAGAAGTTCAAAATGCCAGCAACACCCTCCCATGGCAAGAACATACCGATGAGGAACAATGCACAAGCAATGATTACGATTAATTTTTTGCTCATAATGTTTAAGTTTTAAATGTGTTTATAAAATGTTAGAATATGTTGCAAAGATAATTCTTTTTTTATAACCTATCCATTTTTTTTATCTTATTCTTTAGCAAATGCTGTTTCATTTTGTTTCTTTAGGCCAATAATTGTACAAGGTTTGGACTTTATTGTCGCTTTGGGACTTATGTTTTCTATATAAGTATCTTCCTTGTTGCCGGGCACTGCTTCTCGTGACTGACTGCTGCTGTGGATGTCGAACTTATTTGACACCCACAGCTTATCGCATTCCACTCGGCAGTACTTTCGCACTGCTTCGCGTGACTAGCTGCTGCTGTGGATGTCGAACTTATTTGACCTCCACAGCTTATCGCATTCCACGCGGCAGTACTTTCGCACTGCTTCTCGTGACTGACTGCTGCTGTGGATGTCGAACTTATTTGACACCCACAGCTTATCGCATTCCACGCGGCAGTACTTTCGCACTGCTTCGCGTGACTGACTGCTGCTGTGGATGTCGAACTTATTTGACACCTGCAGCTTATCGCATTCCACTCGGCAGTACTTTCGCACTGCTTCGCGTGACTAACTGCTGCTGTGGATGTCGAATAAAAATTCCGGCGGAATTTTTATTTCATCAGCTCGATGCTGCGCTTGACGAAGTTGTTGAGTGCTTCGCCTGTGAGCATGTTGTTCTGCAGCAAGGTGATGTCGATAAGCTGCTTTACAGTAGTGTCGTTGGCAGCATACTCGCCCAGGATTCCCTCCTTCTCGCTCTTTGCGGCAGTAATCTCCTTCTC
>JAFXHQ010000076.1 GCA_017536325.1 Bacteroidaceae bacterium | reverse complement strand
GTTCTCTATCTGCGCAAGAAGTTCAACCGCCCGATGCGCGTGTGCGGTATGGTGAAGAATGTAGGCGAGCCCGGCGGCGGTCCGTTCCTTGCATACAACCAGGACGGTACAGTATCGCTGCAGATTCTTGAGAGCTCTCAGATAGATATGGCGAATGCCGATGCGAAGTCTATGTTCGAGAACGGTACACACTTCAACCCGGTTGACCTTGTATGTGCTGTAAAGAACTACAAAGGCGAGAAATTCAATCTTCCGCAGTATGTCGATAGGAACACCGGTTTCATCTCCCATAAGTCAAAGAATGGCCGTGAACTGAAGGCTATGGAGTTGCCAGGCCTGTGGAATGGTGCAATGAGTGACTGGAATACAATCTTCGTTGAAGTTCCTCTTGTAACATTCAATCCAGTCAAGACTGTGAACGATCTTTTACGCGATGTACACCAGTAAAGTATAGTGGAATAAATCTGTTCTAAGATAGCAATGGCGGTCATATGGCTGCCATTGCTGTTATCAGAAATTCATCTTCATTCCCACACCAAGGCAAAACAGGTCACTAAGGTCCAGATACTTATAGTTGGGGAAGTAACTGCAAATGTGGAAGTCGCTTGTAGAAAGTTCGTAATATACAGAGAGTGATTTTATATTGCATTTATATTTTGCCGGCAGTAAAAAGTCGAACCGTTGTCCTATAAAGATGTTGCTTCTTACACGTGTGGCAAAACCATAATACCCCTTGGGATATTTGTCGGGCTCTGTAATCCAGAACTCTCCGTTCATAATGGTGTTGAAGAATATTCCGCATTCGAGCGGCCTGAAGTCAATATTCTCTTTAACTCTAATGTTGAATGGTGTAAAACGTTGTTTTAGAGTTACTGTGCCTTTAGCGCAGTCGGAATGGTGCTTGGGCAGGTAACCGAATAATAACGAAGTGCCCCAACGCCCATTCTTTCCATAACTCCATTCTGCTCCAGCCGATACGGCACCGATGTTGCCGGCATACTGGACTACAACTGTGCGTGGTATTATAGAACTCCAGAATCCCTTTCTGTCTCTATCCTCACATTTTCCCGCTAACGGCAGCAGTAGAAGAGTGACCAGCAGTATATGTTTAAAAGCGTGATACTTCATAACTGAATCCCTCTTTTGTTACAGTAAATAATAGATACTCTCTCTTGTGTATGTTGGGGCACATTATATATCTTATACTATCTCCGAACAGAGCCTTGTCTTCCATTTTATGGCCGTGTCCGCTCAGGCAGCACTGTATGCCCGGGAACTTCTGTATTAAATCATGGAAACGGTATTGTGCATCGTTGTTGAACTGTTCGGAACCGGGTTGTGCATGAACGGCTATGAATGTCCTTTCAATACTGTCCGGGCAGTTGTAGATAGTGCTTTGCATGAATCCGAAATCGGGAACATCGTCCATATGTTCTTCTTCAAGCGCATTGGTGTTGAGACAAACGAAAAGATTCTTCCCGGCAGTGAATGAAAAATTCAGGTTGCCGAATATATGTCTGTATGTCTCTTCGCCTGTTCCAAGCATATCGTGATTACCTATTAAGCATATAAAAGGATATTTCAGACGTTGCATAATGTCACGTTGCCATATGAACTCGTCCGTTGCTCCAAAGTCGGAAAGGTCACCGCAATTGATGACAAATGAGATTCCTTTCTCCTTGTTTATGGCCTTCACGCAGTCATTGAGATCGTCATACCAACGTTGTGTATCGCTTATTACAGCAAAACGCAAAGTATCACCGTATGTCTGGGATTCAATTCTTCCAATGTTTTTATCCGTAAGATGCACGGGACCATCAATTTTGCAGTCGTATGGATGATAGCTGAACATGTCGCAACTGCATAGTAATAGTGCAGACAATAGGATATAGAGGAGTGCGTTCTTCATAGTTTGTAATTCTGATTGCAAAATTATTAAATTATGACATATGCTCTCTTCACATTATCCACTTGTTGTTTTTCATTATCGCGGTTAAATTTGGTTATTAGCTATTTGTTTATTTAAATTTGCTTCCAAAATCAAATCATATGAAGGAAACAACAGACTTTAATGCCAATCACGTCATTCTTGTTGAGCTGAATAGTGATGCACACAATTCAGAACCGATACGTTGCAATCACCTCGTCTTTATGCTTTGCAAAAAAGGTGAAGTGACCATAGAAATAAACTATAATGAGTTTGTCTTGAAAGAAAATGGTACATTAACGGTTCATCCTCTTGATATTGTAACATTCAAGGGGTGTAGCGAAGACTTCTTGTCAATGATGCTGATGTTGCCCTCATCTGCCTTCGCGCCTATTATGAGGGAAATAAATTTCACTAATTACGAATATATTAAACGTAATCCATTGGTTTATCATAATGCCGAATACCTGGAAATAATAAAGAGCGTTTTCTCTATTCTGGAAAAGGTGAAGGATGTCGTAGATTATGGGAGTTTCGAGAAGATTGTAGAGAAACAGATATCCTCAATGTTTTATTTGCAGAAGTACCATTATGCATCGCATAGCAATTCCTCTGATGGATACCATGAGATTATTTCAAGAAAAAAAGAACTGTTCCGTGATTTCATAAAAGAGCTTATAAGTTCACACTCAGTCTCCCGCGAAGTGCTTTTCTATGCCAATGAGCTTGGAATAAGCAGTGGCTATCTTAATGAAGTATGCAATGAGGTGTCAAACCATTCGGCCAAGGAAATTATAGATTCTGCAGTGGCTGCACGCCTTAAGTATGAGTTGTCATATACAGCAAAGAGTATTCAGGAGATTGCCGATGAGTACAATTTTCCCAGCCAATCGTACTTCAGCCGTTACTATAAACGGCTTACCGGTGTTACACCGAGCGATTTCCGTAAAGGACGCGACAATGTACAGGAGAGAAGTCCCCTGTTATTCTAAAGAGTGCCCATTGATAACAGGTTTGACTGATATGTTTCTCTGTTTTCCTCTTCAAAAAGAGAAAAACAGAGAATTTTTATGTAAGTTTGCATTATGTCCAAGGAACGTTTTTATTTCAATGAGTTCGGTGCATACTTGAACTCTATCTTCGGTTGCAAGGTACAGAAGATAACCCTCGATGCCGGATTTACCTGTCCGAACCGCGACGGCAAGATAGGGCGGGGGGGATGTACCTATTGCAATAACCAAACATTCAGCCCTGTGTATTGCCATCGCAATCTCCCTGTTGCACATCAGATGGAACAGGGAATATCTTTCTTTGCACATAAATATCCCTCTATGCGATACTTGGCCTATTTTCAGGCATATACCAACACATATGATTCTCTAGAAAATCTTAAGAGCCGTTATGAGGAGGCTCTGCAGGTTAATGGTTGTGTCGGAATTGTCATTGGTACACGTCCCGACTGTATGCCAAATGAACTGCTTGAATATCTTGCAGATTTGCATAGTAAAACCTTTGTCCTTGTGGAGTATGGTATTGAGAGTACCGATGATACAACCCTGCTTCGTATAAACAGAGGCCACGATTATGCGTGTGCCGTTGATGCTGTCGAGCGTACGGCGGCATGCGGAATCCCTGTAGGGGCGCATATAATTTTAGGTCTGCCGGGTGAGGGCAGGGATACTCTGATGCAGCAGGCTGAACGCATTTCACTCTTGCCTCTCACAACACTAAAACTGCATCAGCTGCAGTTGATAAGAGGTACCAGAATGGCCGAGGAGTATGCATCGAATCCTGACGATTTTTCGCTCTTTGACCTTGACGACTACATTGAGACTGTCATTGATTATGTTGAGCGTCTCAATCCGGAATTTGTTCTTGAACGGTTCGCCTCACAATCACCCAAGGAGTTTCTTATAGCTCCCGATTGGGGAGTTAAGAACCATGAGCTTGTTGCAAAGATAAAGGCACGTATGCGTGAGAGGAATACATGGCAGGGACGGCTATACGTATTATAGGAATATATACTTCAAGATGAACAATACGGCTAGGATGTACATCGTAACTGTTATATTCTTGAACTTGCCGCAAAGCATGTTTATTACGACATAGCTTATCATTCCCAAAAGGATACCATGTGAGATAGAGTATGTCAATGGCATCATTATAATGCATATGAATGCCGGAATTGACTCGGTAAAATTGTTGAATGGTATATTCTTTATAGGTTCAATCATAAGCAGCCCTACAAGTATTAGTACAGGAGCTGTGGCTGCCGAAGGAATAGAGAGGAAGAGGGGAGAGAAGAATAGTGTAACCGCAAAGCAGCAAGCAACAGCAAATGCTGTAAGTCCTGAACGGCCACCCTGGTCAACACCGGTAGCACTCTCTACATACGTGGTAGTAGTAGATGTTCCAAGCATAGCGCCGGCTGTAGTAGCAATGGCATCGGCCATGAATGCCGGTGTTATTCTGTGGATATTTCCGTCTTTGTCAACAAGGTTTGCCTTTGTACATACACCGATGAGTGTACCTATGGTATCGAACATGTCTATAAATAGGAACGTGAACACTACAATGAGCATGTCTAATGTGAATACATGATTCCACTCAAATTTGCAGAATATCGGTGCTACAGATTCCGGAGTAGAAATGACTCCCTGGAAATCAGTAACTCCCATAGGGATTCCAATGACGGTTGTGAGCAGAATACCTATCAATAGTGCACCGCGTATATGCTTTGCATAGAGGAATCCTGTGAGGAAAAGGCCTATGATGGTTAGGAGTGCAGGGCCGCTTGTGATGTTCCCCAAGTTTACAAGTGTTGCACCATCGTCAACGATTACTCCGCCCTTCTGTAGGCCTACAAATGCAATGAAAAGGCCTATGCCGCAGCCTATTGCGTAACGCAGGTTCTTTGGTATTGCGTTCACTATTGCTGTTCGCAGGTTGGTGAGTGTGAGTATAATAAAAATGATACCTTCTATGAATATAGCAGTGAGTGCGAACTGCCAGCTGTATCCCATGGCATTACATACAGTGAACACAAAGAATGCATTCAGTCCCATTCCTGGTGCAAGTCCGAAGGGTAACTTACCTATGAATGCCATAACCAGGCAACCTATAATGGCTGCAAGGGCTGTTGCTGTAAAAACGGCACCGCCAGGCATGGGGTCATTCTCCAGTGCACTGAAGATATCGGGGTTGACGGCCAGAATATATGACATTGTAAGGAATGTTGTTATTCCGGCAAGAATCTCTGTCTTGATGGTGGTTTTGGTAGGGTCAAAACCAAATAGTTTCTTCAACATTTTGTATTTGTATTTAATTTTTGTTCCGTATTATTTTGTAAGGCTGTTCCTTTTTGCTGTATATGTTCTTAAAAGGTCCATTTCGCTCCTATTGCGGGCATGGCACGAAATCCCTTTTCGACAAAATTGTTCGACAACTCAACCTCACCACCGATACTGAGGTTTATTTTCTCCCATCCTTTTATCCTGTTCAGGTTCAGCCATAGCTGTGGCTCGCTTACAAATATGAATTCTGTATCCTGGTGAGGGTACTCCTCGCGCCAGAAATCTAAGAATCCGCTGAAAGACAACCAACCTTTTGCAAACTCTATGCCCCATACACCGGTTATCTGGAAATTGTGTTCCTGTGACTTGCCGGCTTTGTCCTAGGTGTCGGGTATGTACTTGTACATGGCCGACAGTGACCAGGTCTTGCTGTAGTCTTTAGAGTGTCCCGAGTATGTGAGTCCGGCCAGCCATGAGTTGTTGAATGAACCTATGGTATTGTTGAGTCCACCGTCATATTCCAGATGAATCGACATCCATGAGAACTTGCTGTTCTTCCAAAAACACAATTCTCGTGAAATTTCCCAATATGCTCCCTGTACTTTAGGAGTGTAGTCCATATCAACGAAAAAATATGTACTTCCCAATCCGTCGGGGCGGAACATCTCTACCGTAGATGTAACGCAGTCGCGTTCAGTATCATACAGTACCTGAATGTTCTGTGCTTTGCTTGCGCATACCGATAGAACCATTGTTGTCAGTAGTGCGACAAGTGTCTGTTTGAGTTTTATAGGTGTTTGTGCTAAGTTACAGATTATTGAATTGCAATCCTGCACTCAATATGTTTTATTATTGCTTCTATTTCGTTAGGGTGGAACCAGACAATATCTTCATCCTTGCGGAACCATGTCATCTGCTTGCGTGAATATATGCGTGTATTCTGTTTAATCTTCTCAATTGCAAAAGGCAAATCCCATTCACCGTCAAGGTATTTGAATATCTCCTTGTACCCAACCGTGTTGAGTGAGTTATGATGTTTCAGGTGCGAAAACCTCTTCACCTCTTCAATAAGCCCTTGTTCAATCATCATATCTACACGGCGACCGATACGTTCGTACAACTCCTCCCTTTCACGTCTCAGTCCAATCTTGATAATGTTGAATGGTCTCTCTTTCCTGTTGCTTGTGCGGAATGAACTGTATGGCTTACCTGTCATGTAACATATTTCCAGTGCATGCATTACCCGTTTCGGGTTCTTGATGTCGGCTTGGGAATAGTATTCGGGGTCGAGGATGCGCAGTTCTGAAGCAAGTTGCTCGAGTCCCTCAATTGCATATTTTTCTAGAACCATTGCCCTTGTCTCCTCATCGACAGTGGGGATGTCATCAATACCTTTGCACACTGCATCGATGTACATCATTGAACCACCGGACATAAGCATTGTAGGGTAGTGACGGAACTCCTTTTCAAGAATCTCAAGCACCTCGGTTTCATAGCGTGCCGCGCTGTAGTAGTCGCCAGGGGAAAGTTGCCCGACAAAATAGTGCCTATGTCTGGCCAGCACTTCTTCTGTAGGCATGGCTGTACCTATTGTCATCCCATTGTACATCTGGCGTGAGTCGGCAGATATTATGGGGCATCCGTAATATGAAGCAATGGCAAGACTGGTATCAGTCTTGCCTACTGCTGTTGGGCCAATGAGTACAACCAGGTTGTTCATCAGTCTTTTTTGGCTAATTAATATAGATCGTCTATGGAGCTGATTTCTCCTACACCGCCCATATCGAATCCGTCCGGGTCAAGATCCTCGTCATCGTACTGGTCGCTTCCATAGAAGTCCTCGCTGAACTCATCACTTGCAACAGTTGTGTTGTTCTTGCTCATAAGTTCTTCGAAATTGAGTGTCTGTGCAGGAGCTTCTCCTACACTTTTTGTACATACGGGTGCATCAATGTCTTTACCGAACTCTATCTTGCTCAATTCCATATAGAAGACACGGTCGCCAAGAGGGTCGAATACGTACATGAGTTTCTGTTTTTCCTCTTCTATAAGGTCACCGATAACTGTCTCTGCCATTACGTAGTTCTCCTCTTCGGACATGCTTCCCATATCTTCACGGGTAATCTCAATCTCCTTTATCCACCTGTCTGTGCAGATAAAGAACGATGTCATCTGGTCATCCGGGTAGTTTACCGATTCAAGAATGGCTTTGTTGAGTTCTATGAAAGTCGCATCGGAATCGATTTCAATATCTCTTCTGAAATCTTCAACCTCGTCGGACAATAGTCTGAATTTATAAACCATAGTATCTTTTCTGTTAGTTATCCTGCAATTATCCAATGATACCTCTTTCCGATTCCTTCTCTATGAAGTTCATTACATACTCGACTTCGGGTGTCATTGCTATAGTCTCCTTGATTTTTTCTATTGCTGTAGATACGTTGTTGCCGCTCTCGTAGATAAGCCGGTATGCATTACGTATGTTGGTGACGGTTTCGTTGCTGAAACCACGACGGCGCAGACCTATTATGTTCAGTCCGCAATATCTTGCAGGTTCACGTCCTACAATAATGTACGGCGGAACATCCATACTGAATCGGCATCCTCCCTGTATCATTACATAGCCGCCAATGTGGCAGAATTGGTGGACAAGTACACATGCACTAAGAATTGCATTGTCATCAATTTTCACCTCGCCTGCGATCTTCGTAGAGTTGCCTATTATGCATCCGTTGCCAATTACGCTGTCATGTCCAATGTGGGAATTTTCCATGAACAGGTTGCCGTTTCCTATAACAGTCTTGCCTTTTGATGCAGTACCACGGTTCAGTGTGACATTCTCACGAATCATGTTGTTGTCTCCAATCTCAAGAGTTGTCTCCTCACCGACAAACTTGAGGTCCTGTGGAATACCGCCTACAACAGCACCGTGGTGTACTTTGTTGTTCTTGCCCATACGGGTACCGCTGAGCACTGATGCATGTGCCATTATATGGCAGTTGTCACCAATTACAACATTGTCATCAATATATACAAATGGTTCTATTGTACAGTTCTCGCCCAATTTCGCTCCTGGGTGAACATATGCTAATGGACTTATCATAGTAGTGTCTTATATTTATTCTTTGTTCTTAATAATCTGTCCTGTGAATTGTGCCTCGGCAACCAGCTTTTCGCCAACGAATACATATCCCTTCATCATGGCAAGGCCGTGACGTAATGCAGCGGTCTGTTCTATCTTGAATACAAGAGTGTCGCCTGGTACAACCTTTTTGTGGAAGATGACTCTGTCAATCTTTACAAAGTATGTAGAGTATTTCTCTGGCTCATCGAGCATGTTAAGTATGTGCAGTGCACCACACTGTGACATTGCCTCAATGAGCATCACACCGGGCATTACAGGCTCTTCTGGGAAGTGACCGGCAAAAAACGGTTCGTTCATTGTCACATTCTTTATTCCCACAATGTAATTTGAACCAAGTTCCGTAACCTTGTCAATCATCAACATGGGAATACGGTGTGGCAACAGTTCCTTTATACGTTTAATGTCCATTACAGGTTCGCGGTTCGGATCGTAAATCGGTGCCTGAATCTGGTGTTCACGTATTACCTTGCGCATTGCGCGCGCAAACTTGTTGTTGATGGTATGTCCCGGGCAGGTTGCGATTATTCGTCCCTGCAGAGGTTTGCCGATGAGTGCAAGGTCGCCGATTATATCCAACAGCTTGTGTCGTGCCGGCTCGTTGTTCCATACCAAAGGCTTATGGTTAAGGTAACCAAGCTTCTTGGCATCCATACGGGGAATTCCAAGAACATCGGCAAGCTGGTCGTACTTGTCCTGTGGCATCTCACGCTCATATATTACAATTGCATTGTCAAGGTCACCTCCCTTTATGAGACCAAGGTTAAGCAGAGGTTCAAGTTCACGTACGAAGACGAACGTACGGCTCGATGCAATCTCCTCCTTGAAATCGTCCATATCCTCAAGAGTCGCAAACTGGTTGTACAGTATGTCGCTCTGGTAGTGTACGAGTACATTCAGGCTGAAGTTCTCATCGGGTAGTATGATTATTGAACTGCCGGTGTTCTCGTCCTTTATCTCTATCTTGGATTTTATTACGAATACATCTTTTTCGGCGTTCTGCTCCTTTATTCCGATACGTTCGATGTTCTCGACATAATATTTTGCGCTACCGTCCAATATGGGGAACTCAGGTCCGTTGACCTGTATGAGACAATTGTCTATGCCAAGGGCAAACAATGCGGCCATAGCATGCTCTATTGTACTCACACGTGCCTCGCCTTTGGTCAAAACTGTTCCACGGGTCGTTTCTGTCACATTCTCGGCAACAGCATCTATTATCGGTTCACCCGGGAGATCAATACGCTGTATCTTGTATCCATGGTTCTCGGGTGCCGGGTTGAAAGTGACTGTAAGGCTCAAGCCTGTATGCAAGCCTTTGCCGAATAGTGAGAAACTTCCGTTAAGTGTCTTCTGCTTGTTCATAGAAGTGTTTTTATTTGTTCTTCAATGCTTCAATCTCTCTCGTAAGTGCCTTGATTCTCTTTTCCATGTCGGGCAGACGTCTCATATATGCCGATACGCGGATATACTCCTTGGCATCTATGGCCGGTGAACCGAGAACGGTTCTTCCACCTTCAAGGTTACCGATGGTGCCGCACTGCGGTCCTACAGTCGTACGGTCACCTATAGTGCTATGTCCCGAAATTCCTGCCTGTCCGCCGAAGATACACCATTGGCCTATCTTGGCAGAGCCTGCAATACCTACCTGCGCAGCCATTGCCGTGTGGCTTCCAACTTCGTCGTTATGTGCTATCTGTACAAGATTATCAAGTTTTACACCTTTATGTATAATGGTAGATCCCATTGTAGCACGGTCAATGCAGGTGTTTGCACCAATCTCTACATCGTCTTCGATAACAACTATACCGGTCTGCGGTATCTTGTTGTAGCCTTCGGCTGTCGGTGCAAAGCCGAATCCGTCGGCTCCGATTACACAGCCGCTATGCAGTATGCAGTTGTTGCCGATACGGCAGTCGTGGTAAACAGTGGCATGTGCATAGAGTATGCAACCGTTGCCTATTTTTGCTCCGTCGCCTATGGAAACGCCGTCATGAATCATGCAGTTGTCTCCGATTTCGCATCCTTCGCCTATTACCACGAATGGTGCAATGTAGCAGTTCTCTCCAATTTTTGCATTGGCCGATATCGAAGCCAATGAACTTATGCCGCTCTTCTTAGGCTTGCTTGCTTCGTACATGGTCATTAGCTTTGCAAGGCTCTCGTAGGCATTGTCAACCTTAATGAGCGTTGCATGAATTTCGGCATTTGCCTCAAAGTCGCGGTTTACAAGCACTACCGATGATTGTGTAGTGTATATGTATTCGGTATATTTGGGGTTCGCCAGGAACGACAGGGCTCCAGGTACACCTTCTTCAATTTTCGCAAATGTATATACCTCTGCATTCTCATTGCCAATTACTTCTCCGCCAATGAATGAGGCTATTTGCTTAGCTGTGAATTTCATAACGTATATGAGTTTTCTTATATTATTACAATATCGCGAAGATAACCATTTCGCTCAAAATAGAGTTGCTTTTTTGAATATTTTATTATTTGATGCGGAAAATGGACATTTTAAATGATATTTCTTGCAGCAAGCTCCCGTTCCATTTGCTGCTGGTAGTCGTGTGCCTTCTCTGCTGCCGTTTTTGCGAAGTTCTCGCTGCTGTCGGCAAAGATGATTGCACGGCTTGCGTTCACAAGCAGGCCACAATCGCTGTTCATGCCGTACTTGCACACCTCCTCAAGAGAGCCGCCCTGTGCTCCAACTCCTGGAACAAGCAGGAAGTGGTTGGGAACGATGCGGCGTACATTCTCAAATGACTTGCCCTGTGTCGCGCCTACAACATACATCATGTTCTCGTCGCTTCCCCATTTCTG